>JAYELY010000350.1:1644-7316 GCA_034717795.1 Caldifarciminota bacterium | reverse complement strand
AGGTCACCAAGCCCTCTATTATCTTATCAAACTCAAGATCAGGATGGGGCCGGTTGACCTTTCTCCAGACCTCCTCGGTTCCCGCGTCGAGCGAGGGAACCACCAAATCGGCGGGCTTTATCTCATCCCGGACATCAGGCATCCACAATAAGGAAGAGTTGGTGAGAACGGCGACCGGTCTACCGCTCTTGCTTTTGATCTCCCTGATCAGCCAACCTATATCGGAATTTAAGGTCGGCTCTCCCGATCCTGAAAAGGTGACGTAGGCTGGGTTCGTCTGGGCAGCTACTTTAACGACTTCGGCGAGAATCTCTTCCCTGGGAAGGAATGAGTTTCGTTCAACGGCAAGATTCGAGGTTCGTCCAAGCTGGCAGTAGATGCAGTCCAGTGTGCAGGTTTTGTAAGGTAAGATATCAACGCCCAGCGACAATCCCAGCCTGCGCGAGGCTACGGGTCCGTATGTGCAGGCCATTTTATCTTTCCGTTTCTGGACAGTCACCTATGTAATCTGTCCGAGAGGCTTGAAAAGTAGCTTGCAGTAATGATATCCCCCTCCCCTTAATCCCCTCCCACCAGGGGAGGGGACATTTTCTCCACACACCTTCGTTTAGCAAATCTGTGTAGACCCAAGGCGACCATAGTAAGCCTGTAGTCTTTTCTGGGAAGCAGAAAAGGGGCATCGACCTCCCCCTTGATGGGGGAGGATCAAGGTGGGGGTGATGAACTGCAAAAGCACCTGTCAACTCAAATCCTTGCATTCTCGAACCAACTTCCAGGAGCGCTCATCCGGGGTTTTCTTCTACCAGCATGGGCATTATATCGCCGGCCTTGCCTTTGAGGAAGTAGTCGGCGATCTGGGTCAGCGCGGAAGGCTCAGGGTTTATCTCGATGATGCAGGCGTCGTTGCGCCGAGCAAGGAAAGGAATCTGGGCCGCAGGATAGACAAGCCCCGAGGTGCCTATCACGATGCAGCAGTCGCACTCGGCTGCGAAGAGAAATGACTGCTCAAGCACTTTGGGATCGAGGAACTCCCCGAACCACACAACGTCGGGTCTCATCACGCCGCCGCAGTCCCCTTTGGGACAGGTGGGAACCTCACCTTCAAGCTCGTGCTCGGATTCGTCCACCTTGTGGCCGCACGTCAAGCAGTAGGAGCGCATGATGTTTCCGTGAAGCTCAAGCACCTTTTTTGCGCCCGCTCTCTGGTGAAGGTTGTCTATATTCTGGGTAGCGACCATAAAGTCGTCGTGAAGGGTTTCAAGTTTAGCCACCGCGTAATGGGCGGGATTGGGTTCAGCCTTGCGTGCAAGGTCGCGCCGAAAACGATACCATTCCCAGACCTCTTTGGGACGCTTCTTGAACGCATCCAGGGTGGCGAAGTCCTCGGCCTTGAACTTCTCCCACAGACCCCCGGCCTCCCGGAAGGTGGGGACGCCTGATTCTCTGGAGATGCCTGCCCCGGTGAACACAAGAATCTTCGAGGCTTGCGCTATCGCATCGCGGGCCTTTTTTATTTTCTCCTGCATCTAATCCTTACCTAAAGCCGGTAGAGGCACGGGATGCCGTGCCCATACGATTTAAAAAACCTGCGTTAATCTGCGTCATCTGCGGATAAAAACTACCCCTTAGCCAGCTCCTTGCCCAGAAGAAACGCTTTGAGGTTAGAATCCACGTACTTTTCCTTGAATCCTCGCTTTATCGCTTCCTCGTAGAGCGAGTCGTCGAATGAGAGATAAGTGGAGAGCGCTCCGAGCATGATCACGTTCTGGGCGCGAGGGTTCTTAATCGCAAGTGCGTTCTCGAACGCGGGAATAGAGATCCGGTTGGGGGCGAGCCTGGCAAGCCTTTCCTCGATGTCTTCAGGATAGGTGCGCTGCGCGGTATAGACCTCTGGGGGATCGATCTCGTAGGTATCGTAGATGAGCCTGCCTTTCTCACGGTCAAGGAACGCGATGTGGCGCACCGATTCCAGATGTTCCATGGATACAAGGAAGTCGGCTGAGCCCTGGGGAATCAAGGGTGAGTAAACCTTTTTGCCGAACCGGACGTGGGTGGTAACCGAGCCGCCGCGCTGGGCCATGCCGTGGATCTCCGATTTCTTTACGTCAAGTCCTGCACGCATGGCAACTTCACACAGAAGGTTGGAGAACTTGATAATCCCCTGGCCGCCTACGCCGGCAACGAAGATGTTAGTCGTTTTCTGAGGCATGGATCGCTCCTTTCGGACATACCTGGGCGCATACAGAGCAGCCCGTGCAAAGCACCGACGTTATCTTGGCTTTCTCAGTCTCGGCGTCGAAACTGATGGCCGGACAACCCAGCTGAATGCAGATCTTGCAACCGTTGCACTCGTCTTCGTTGACCCAGTAAGGCTTCTTCCACTGACTACGGTCGTAAAGTGGACAAGCTCGTTTGGCGACCACAACCGAGGGCTCATCAAGACTAACCGCCTCCTTGAGCACCTCTTTGGTCTCCTTGTAGTTGTTGGGATCAACGACCCACACGTGTTTTACACCGAAGGCTCGCGCCACCTCTGCAGGATCAATGGCCACCGTCTCTTCACCCATCAGGGTTTTTCCGGTGCCAGGATGCTGCTGATGGCCGGTCATGGCGGTTATCCTGTTGTCCATTATAACGATGGTGATCGGCGAGGAGTTGTAAACCGCGTTGGCAAGCCCGGTAAGGCCGGAATGAAAGAAGGTGGAGTCGCCTATCACGGCAACGATCTTTTTACCTTTCTGGTCGGGGTCTTCGATTCTATCAAGCGCCTTGCGGATGCCGTGAGCCACGGTGATTGATGCGCCCATGTCCACGCAGGTATCCATCGCATTTAAGGGCGGAAGCGCACCCAAGGTGTAGCAGCCGATGTCGCCGGTTATAACCGGTTTTAACCGCGAGAGGATGTGGAACACCGGGCGATGAGTGCAGCCGGGACAAAGGGCCGGAGGGCGCGCAGGAACGTCACCGATATCGATATCTTCAGGCTTCTCATCGAAGAACGCGGAGCGCAGGCGATCAGGGTTAAGCTCAAGAACACGAGGGACGACTTCCTTGCCGATGCAGGAAATGCCCATCGCCTTGACCGCTTGCTCTATAACCGGATCGTTTTCTTCGACCACATAGATCTTTTTCACCTTGGAGGCAAGCTCGCGCACTTTGGCTTCAGGCAGAGGATGCATCATTCCCAGCTTCAGGAACCACGCGGAGGGATACACCTCCTTGGCGTAGGTGTAGGCAACGCCGTCGGCGATCACTCCCACTCCCTCCTCCCCTTTTTCAATTCGATTGATATCGCTGGTTTCTGAAAACTCCTTGAGCGCCAGCATCCGCTCCTCTAAAGATGCGTGCAGTTTGCGTGCAAACATTGGGAGAATGAGATTCTTGGCGATCTTCTTCTCGTAGCCTTTGACCGGAACCTCTACTCGATCCTCGCATTCAACCACGCCGTTGGCGTGCGAGGTTCTGGTGGTCAACCGAACGATAACCGGTATGTTGAAACGCTCCGATATCTCGAACGCGAGCTTGGTAAAATCCTTGCACTCCTGGGAATCGGAAGGGCACAGCACCGGCACCTTGGCCGCTATGCCGTAGTAGCGGTTGTCCTGCTCGTTCTGTGATGAGTGCATGGACGGGTCGTCTGCGGTAACAACCACCAGGCCGCCCTTAGAGCCGATGTAAGCCGATGAGAAGAAGGGGTCGGCGGCAACGTTCAGCCCAACGTGTTTTGAGGCGTACAGCGCTCTTGCGCCGGCCATTGATGCGCCAAGCGCCACCTCATAGGCCACCTTCTCGTTCGTAGACCACTCGCAGTAGATCTCAGGGTAGGTGGCGACCGCCTCAAGAATCTCGGTAGCCGGGGTTCCGGGGTAGGCTGAGGCGACGTGGCAGCCTGCCTCCCATGCGCCCTGTGCAACCGCCTCGTCGCCGGATAAGAACTTTTTACTCATATTCAAGGACCTCCTCTTCTCCGGTAAGGACACGCAGAGCGCCCAAGGCAAGCGCCTCAAGCTCGTCCTCGCCAGGGAAGACCAGAATGTTCGGGGTTATGAACGAAACCTTGCGTTTGATAGCTTCGACAAGACTGGATTCGTACGCCATCCCGCCGGTAACAACAATGGCATCCACCTCGCCTGAAAGCACCGCTGACTGCGCCGCAATCTCTTTGGCAATCTGGGTAACCATGGCGCGAAGAACAAGAGCCACCTTCTCGTCCCCTGCTTCGGCTTTACGGTAAAGAGGGGTGATGTCATCCGAGCCTAAATAGGCCAGGAGACCGCCCTGCTTGGTGATCTTCTTGCGCAGGGTGTCGTAATCGTAGGAACCTGAGAAGCAGAGCTTTACGAGCTGGGTTACTGGAAGGTAACCGGTTCGCTGTGGAGAGAATGGTCCGCCGTCGTTGGCGTTGTTGACGTCTATCTGTCGTCCCTTGCGGTGCGCGCCTATTGAGATGCCGGTTCCGAGGTGAGCTATCACCATGTTGAGCTCCTTGTAAGGCTTACCCAACTGAGCCGCGGCCTTGCGCCCCACCATCTTCATATTCAATGCATGTGAAAGGGAGCGGCGCTCGATTTCCGGCATGCCTGAGATGCGGGATTCAGGGATGAACTCATCCACCGAGACAGGATCCACGATGAACGCAGGGATACCCAAAGGCGATGCGATCTCATGAGCCAGAAGCGCGCCCAGGTTTGAGGGGTGATCTGCGGCCACCCGGCCTTCCCGGATATCTGCAAGCATCCGCTCGTTGACCCTGTAGGTTCCTGATATAAGCGGCTTGAACGGCCCTCCACGTCCCACTGCGGCGGAAAGACTCTTCTTATCTATACCCCAGGAGGCAAGCAGAGAACCTATCGCCGCACTCCTGTAATCCAGCTGATCGAGGGTGGATACGAACTTAGACAGATCATCTGCAGGATGACGAATCTTGTCTTCGTGGATTGCCTTTGAGTTCTCGTAAAAAGCTACCTTGGTGGAGCCCCCTCCCGGGTTCACGGCAAGGATACTATGCCCCATTCCGGCTCCTTTCTTTGTTAAGCTTACGCTTCATTCGTTCATGCTCGGCGGCGGTCTCGGAAAAGTAGTGCGAACCGTCGCCCTTGGAAACGAAGTACAGATACTGTGTCCGCTTAGGGTGCGCCACCGCCTCAAGCGAGGCCTTGCCAGGCGAACAGATAGGGCCGGGCGGTAGCCCTCGATGCAAATATGTATTGTAGGGTGAATCTACACCTAAATCGGCGTAAGTCAAACGTTCCTTATGCTCCGGCAAGGCATACTCGATAGTGGCGCAGCTTTCAAGAGGCAAGCCCTGCTTCAGGCGATTGTAGAAAACAGAAGCAATCACAGGCCGCTCCTCATCAAGATAAGCCTCGCGTTCAACGATCGAGGCAAGGATAACAAGGGTATCCAGAGAAACCTCGCGCAGCATAGGTTCCGCAACCTCAAAGAACCGCCGCACCATGACCCGTAACACATCCTCAGGCAAGACGCCTACCCGTAACACATCCTCAGGCAAGACGCCTACCCGTAACACATCCTCAGGCAAGATGCCTAAGGGAAAGCTGTACGTATCAGGGAAAAGCAACCCCTCGAATGAACCAAACGGAATGTTGAACTCCGTAAGCAACCTCTTATCCCTGCAGAGCGCAAGGAACGTATCCTGATTCACCACACCG
>JAYELY010000350.1:0-1544 GCA_034717795.1 Caldifarciminota bacterium | reverse complement strand
GCCTAAGGGAAAGCTGTACGTATCAGGGAAAAGCAACCCCTCGAATGAACCAAACGGAATGTTGAACTCCGTAAGCAACCTCTTATCCCTGCAGAGCGCAAGGAACGTATCCTGATTCACCACACCGGCCTTGGCAAGCCGGGAAGCGACATCTCTAAGCCTCAGCCCCTCCGGGATGGTGACGGTAGTGGTAGCAATCGCCCCCTTCGCCAGAACTATAAGTACAGAATCTTCTCCCATATCTGTATGGAGGCGATAGGTTCCCTGCTGCAGGCTCCGATCCAATCCCTTAAGCTTTGCCTTCATAACGAAACGGCGCGGATTCCGAATGACGTTCAAGGAATCCAATCGCTCGGCGATACGCACTGTAGTCTCCTCTGCATACACCTCAAAGATCACTTCTTGAACCGGTACTGCGGGCTCCTTCTTTTTGCAAACCGGAACGACCAGCAAAGCGATAAAGGCTGCCGCTAAAACACTCCTACGTAGCAGAACGCCTCCTGAGGTAGTCGGCAAGGAGGAGCGAGGCGGCCACCGCATCCACCTTGGAGCGATCCTTCCTGCGTTCATTCCGGGGTACAAAGCGCTCGGCGAGCGCGGTGGTCATGCGTTCGTCTAAAAGATTCACCGGAAAGTGGTAGCGTTCCTTGAGCAGATAGTATATCCTTTCCACCCAGCGGGTGCTTTCGGTTCGCTCTCCCTTGAGATTTATGGGGTAACCCACGACTATCTCGGCCACGTCCCGTTTCGCCACCAGGGATTCGATCTTCCTCATAAGGTCCCTGTCGTCGCGGATTTCGAATGCTAACGCGTCTATACACATGAACAACTGTTCGTCTGAGAACGCCACCCCCACCCTTTTGCGGCCCAGGTCAAGCGCCATCACTCGAGGCATCAGGGAACCTCCAGGTAGGGCTTGATTTCTCGCAGCTTTGTTTCGCCTATCCCGGGCACGTTCAAAAGGCTATCCGTATGCAGGAAATCTCCATGCTCCTTACGATAGAGAATGATCCGTGAAGCGAGTTCGGGACCGATACCGGGAAGGCGGGAGAGGTCTTCTGCAGTTGCCTGATTTAAGGAGATCCTCATTGGTGCATGGGAGGTGGCTTCCAGTTTTATCTCCGAACGGGCGCTGTGACGAAGCACGCCGATCAATATCCCAATCACCAGGATGCCTGCAAGAATCACAAGCACTACTACCTCCCGTGAAAGCCTCTTGGAAGACGCTTCTTTAATCATCAGAACTTGAAGACCACGAAGACGTCCAGTTTTACGTCGGTGCGGTCGTTTATTGATTTATCCGAATCGGCGAACTTGGTGACCGTAAAGTTGGCGCCGCCGTCAAAGGCGTCTGAGAAGGTGTATTGAGCATTAACGATCCCTGAGGCAGTGGTATTTTTCAAATCCAATATCTCACCGGTCTCCGGATCGGTGCGCAAATTTGACCTGGTAAGCGTTTCGTTGTAGTTAAGGGTTCCGGTCAAGCTCAGGTCGTTCTTGAACTTGATGTGCTTGAGGAACGGCAGTTTGAAGCCTGAGGGTTT
>JAYELY010000349.1:0-7377 GCA_034717795.1 Caldifarciminota bacterium | reverse complement strand
GAACCTTTACTCTTCAGCCTGGCCAGCGAGACGTTTTCTTCAGACTCCACGGCTATCAGGAGATCGCATTCACGAGCCAGGGGCCAGTCAAGCAGGAGGGCTGCGTCTATGATTACCGCCCTTTCGGAAGTCCGATCTATCCGGTGCTTGAGTTCGCCGACGAGCAGGGGGTGGATGATGGCGTTCAGCTTGTTCAATGCAGAGGGATCGGGAAATACAACGTTTCCCAAAGCCTTGTGATTAACGGTTCCATCTTTGTTGAAGATCTTCCTGCCGAAGGTCTCGGCGAGGTTCTTGCGGACGGTAGGATTGGAGTATAGTTCCCATGCGATTTTGTCTACTTCCAGGATGCTGGCTCGGTCTCTGGCAAGCATCCTTGCAAAGGTTGACTTGCCTGAGCCTGCTCGGCCAATGACGCCGATGAGGACCTTCTTAGTGTTTTTTGTAGTCTTCTTATTACTGGAGGGAACGTTCATTTTTCCTTGCCCTCGTATTTTGATATCGGCTCAACCCTGAGGGATTCAGTGGATGTTACGTTTCCTTGCGGCGTTTGATCTCCTCGATCAGCTTCGGAACGACCTCGAACAGATCGCCCACTATGCCTACGTCAGCCACCTTGAATATGGGTGCGTTGGGGTCCTTGTTAACGGCGATGATGAAGTCCGATGACTGCATCCCTACAAGGTGCTGGATGGCGCCTGAGACCCCAAGTGCTATGTAGAGCTTTGGCGAAACGGTCCGTCCTGTTTGACCCACCTGATGGGAGTAGTTGATCCAGCCGGCGTCCACCGCCGAACGCGACGCTCCCACAGCACCTCCCAGGAGGCCGGCAAGCCCCTCGATTATAGCAAAGTTCTTTGGGTTCTGCAGACCCCTGCCGCCGGTAACGATTACATCTGCCTCGGCGATGTTTATCTGAGAGGTGTCGTCGGCAACGAAATCAAGGAACTTCACCCGGTTGGAAGGAGAATCGGCAGCCATCTCAGTCACCGAACCCTTCGAGTCGTAGGGTTCTGCCAGTGGTTTCATGACCTTGGGTCGAACCGTTGCCATCTGTGGTCGGTGTTCGGGACAGATGATGGTGGCCATGATGTTTCCGCCGAACGCGGGTCGGGTCTGTAATAAGAGGCGCTTCTCAATGTCCACATCAAGCCCTGTGCAGTCCGCGGTCAGCCCTGCATGTACCTTTATCGCTACCCTGGCAAGGAGCGAACGTCCGATGAAGGTGGCTGCACCGAGAACGATCTCTGGCTTGCGCTCGGCTATGAGATCGGCGATAGCCTTTGAGTAAGGTTCCACCCCGAAGTGATCCAGGGCTGCGTTCTTGACGTAGAGCACCTCGTCGGCCCCGGCTGAAAGCAGCGAACCAGGCTCCTTCACGTCGTTCCCAAGCAGTACAGCGGTCACCGGCACGTTGAGCTTTCCAGCCAGTCCTCTGGCCGATCCCAAAAGCTCGTAAGTCGAGGATTGAATCTCGCCCCGGCGCTGCTCTGCGAAAACCCATATCCCGCGCCACTCGCTTGGATCGATCTCCGTAGCACGTTTGACTTCCTCTATGGATAAGGCGTCCTCCGGGCAGACAGGAACGCACGCACCGCAAAGGTTGCAGGCCTCAAGCACGTACAACCGGTTGTCACGAATCTGTAGTGCACCAAAAGGACATGCGGGTAAGCACTCGCCGCAAAGGGTGCAGCGATCGTAGTCAATACGTAAGGGTATCAGAGCAGCCCCTTCTCGGTTAATTTATCTGCGATGATCTTGGCCGCTTCGGCAGGTTCGACGTCCGCGTGGAGTTCGCCTTCGGCGCGAGGAGGAGGGGGGAAGATTTTGATTACCTGAGTCGGGGAACCTTTAAGTCCGACTTCTTCCTCCTTAACGCCAAGGTCATCAAAGCTCCACATCGGTATCTCGGCCTTCTTTGCAGTGAGCTTTCCCCGCAGGCTCGGGAGCCTGGGTTCGTTGAGTTCCTTGACCGTCGTAATAAGGCAGGGGAGGGGAAGCTCCAGGATCTCTGACCCCTCCTCCCACATCGATTGCAGACTTACGGTTCGTTTAACGGGGTCCAGTTCCTCTACCTTGCGGACGAAGGTCGCTTGTGGGATGTCCAGGAACTCGGCTATACCCGGTCCTACCTGTGCTGTATCTCCATCAGCGGCTTGCTTTCCTGTGAGGATGATGTCGAACTCACCGATCTTGCGGATGGCTGCGGCAAGCGTATACGAGGTTGCCCAGGTATCGGCACCTGCGAAGCGCTTGTCCGAGATGAGAATCGCACGATCCGCTCCCATAGAGATCACCTCGCGCAAAGCTTCTTCAGCCTGTGGAGGTCCCATGGAGATTGCTACGACCTCGCCGCCGAACTTCTCCTTGAGTATCAGAGCCTCTTCCACCGCGTAGAGATCGAACGGATTTACCATTGCAGGAACGCCTTCCCTGATAAGAGTGTTTGTTTCAGGATTTACTCGCACCTCGGTGGTATCAGGCACCTGTTTTACGCAGACTACGAATCTCATCCTTCGAACTTCTTGAACGCCAGGGTAACGTTATGTCCTCCGAATCCGAACGAGTTGGATAAGGCCAGCTTGATTTCCTTTTCCCGAGCTTGTTTCGGTACGTAGTCGAGATCGCAGCCCTCGCCCGGTTTCTCAAGGTTGCGGGTAGGGTGAACCTTGTCTTCTTTTACGGTGAGCACGGTTATCACCGCTTCGGCACCGCCTGCGCCGCCCAGAAGATGTCCGATCATTGACTTTGAGGACGAGACCCATAGCTTGTCCGAATGGCTGCCGAAAACACTCCGAATTGCCATGGTCTCCATTTGATCGTTTAATTCTGTCGATGTCCCGTGTGCGTTGATGTAATCTACGTCATCGTGGTTAAACCTTGCTTCTTCAAGCGCCGTACGCATTGCCAGCTGGGGACCTTTGCCTTCAGGGTCCGGTGCGGTCATGTGAAAGGCGTCGCCTGAAAGCCCGAATCCTGCAAGTTCTGCATAGACCTCGGCGCCGCGTTTGCGGGCATGTTCCAGTTCCTCCAATACGAGGATTCCTGATCCTTCTGCAATTACGAAACCGTCACGGTCGGCATCAAAGGGTCTTGAGGCGCGTTCAGGTTCGTCGTTGCGTCTGGAGATCGCCCTCATGTTTGAGAATCCGGCGACGGAGAATCGGGTGAGTGCTGCTTCTGTGCCGCCTGTAATCATCACGTCGGCCTTGCCCTGTTTAATCAGCTCGAAGGATGTCCCCACCGCGTGCGCACCTGAAGCGCAGGCCGATACCGTGCAGAAGTTGGGGCCGCGGATGCCGTACTCTATAGAAATAAGCCCGGCGGCCATATCCGGGATCATCATCGGAATCAAGAAGGGAGAGACTCGTTTTGGGCCTTGCTGGAGGAACTTTTGGTGTTCAGCTTCCCAGACGATTACACCGCCCATACCTGTACCGACGAGTACACCACAGCGTTCAGGGTTTTCCATACCGAAGTCTATCCCTGAGTTGTGAACCGCCTCCTTGGCTGTCCACAGTGCGAACTGGGCGAATCGGTCCATGCGGCGGGCTTGCTTGAAGTCAATCCGCTGTGTAGGGTCGAAGTTCAGGACCTCAGCTGCGATCTGCACCTCGAGGTCCGACGAATCGAAGGAGCTGATTCGGCGGATACCGTTTTCGCCTGCCAGGAGTTTTTCCCAGGTGGTGGGTGCGTCGTGACCCAGGGATGTTATAAGCCCGACGCCGGTCACGACGACTCGGCGATTCATTTAAATCCTTTCATCGGCGACTAGCTTATTTCTCCGCGAGCTTTTTCTCCAGATACTCCATCGCCTTGCCGACCGTCTCCAGCTTCTGTGCATCTTCGTCCGGGATCTCGATTTCAAACTTCTCCTCGAACGCCATGATGAGTTCGACCGTATCCAGGGAATCCGCACCAAGGTCCTCGATGAACTTGGCCTCGGCGATTACTTTCTCAGCCGGCACGTGGAGCTGCTCCACGATGATGTTTTTCACTTCGTCGAAAAGAGCCATTTGCATCCTCCTTAGATGGTTTTGAGATCGAAGTCTACGGCAAACCGCAGGCCTTGTCAAGCTCCTTTAGTCTGCCTCCTCCCGAGCGCAGTGTGTGGCATGATACGCTCCAAAGAAAGCGCTCCCGCCTTTGGGGGCGTCTGCATCGGGTGGTGAGTATTTACTTCGATCTCTTTTTAGGCTTGGTCTTTGGTTTTTCGATCGAGGCGCTGAAAAGCACCTCGGCCAGCTCCAGGATGAGTTCTTCTCCTAAGGATTCAAACGCGGCATCGATGCTGAAGTTCAGGTCCTTCTTGGGTGTGCGCAGGATTACGCCGCCCTTGATGGGTGCTTCATCCGCCTTCTTTGCCCAGGCCGATTTCGCAAAACGCCTGCAGTCGCTTGCAGAAAGCAGCACACGCGTTCGGCTGCCGTGTTCTGCGACGATCCTTGCAAGCAGGCTTGCATAACCTTTGGATTTGGTAAATTTCTGTGCCGCTGTATCTAAGGTCTTGTTAATCAGTTCGTGCCTTGCGGTGAGTATCTCTTTACGGGCTTGCAATCTTGCATCGGTCAGTATCTCTCGGCGTATGCGTCCGTCCTCCGTCTGAGCCAGCTTCCTGGTCTCTTCTCGATAGGCTTTCTTTCGTTCCTCGTGTTCGGCTTCCAGCTTCTTGCAGCGCTCTGCAAACTCGGCTCCGATCTCTTTAGCGCGTGCCCTTGCGTCGGCTTCTATCTTGGCGCTTACCTTGTCGCGGGCCATGCCTTAGAGCTTGATCCCTTGCAGAAGGAAGATGGTTATGAGAAGTCCGAGCACCGCATAGGTCTCCACCATTGCTCCGTATATCACGGCTTTTGTGGAATCCTTTGGGCGCTTGGCGGCCATCTCCACGCCCGAGGCGCAGACCTTGCCCTGATGGATAGCTGAGAGCAGGCCGGCAAACGCCACTGGCAGAGAGGCGAAGAGAAGCTGCAGTCCGCCCCAGGCGGTGAGGGTCTCCGGGATGCCTCCGCCCAGAAGTCCCAGCTTCAGGATGATGAGAAACGCCCCCAGGAAGCCGTAGAAGCCCTGGGTGCCAGGAAGAACAACCAGTATAAAAAGCGAACCGAACTTGTCCGGATCCTCGGCCAGAACCCCGTTGGCCACCCGGGCCGCGTAGCCGATTCCTATAGCCGAGCCGATCCCTGCAAAAACCGCTGCAAACGCAGCGCCCAGAATCCCGTATGCAAGGCCGAATTCCATCTATTTCCTCCTTGTAACGTTTACGTATCGCGTTTTCAATCCGAACGGTTCAAACCTCAGCCCTCCGCCTGTAAAGAAGCGGGGGAGATACTCCACATACTGTAAACGAAGGGTGTGCACAAACCCGCTCAAACTGCTCATCGCCAGGTTGTAGGCGTGACCTATAACAAGCACGACGAGCATCAATATAACAGATACCACCGGGATTCCCCCAAGCATCCAGGCGATTTGGTTGAAGGCCATTGCGATCCCGGCGGTGACCATGCCCAAGGCCATCAGGCGGACGTAGGAGAGGATAATCCCCAGCACACCGGTTATGTTGGAGTAGATGGTGTAAGTGCCCCATACGATGCGTCCGGCCCAGCCTTTAAGCACCGAAAGCGTAAACCACAGATTAAGCACGAATACCGCTATCATGAACAGGTTGGGAGCGAATGCCCCGCTTACATAGATCAGTGTTGAAGCCAGTCCAAGCACACCCAGGGCTATCCCAAAAGGCTTTAAGGTTTTCTCTGAGAATCCCTTGAATACCGTGTATAGCCAGAGCGTAGCGACGGCTCCGAGGAGAAGGGCCTTGATGATGATGCCTGGAAGCTGCAGCAGTCCTGCAGCCTTTGCGCCGGCAAGAAGTGCTGTGGTCGTGGTCGCCCACAGGAGGATGGCGCTGGTTACCGAGGTCGGGCCAGGACGGTTGTAAAGCACTAAAGAGACGGCGAGGCTGGCAAGGATTACTATCAATATCGGGGTAAACAGGAACCTGGGCAGGAGAGGGGAGCCGAAGAGGTTTGTGGTTGCGAGAATCAGCGGTATCCCCAGATAGATAAAGAACCATGGTAACGTCTCAAACAGCGCCGACCCGTATTCACCGGTTCGAAGACCGTCTATTACGTCAATGGCTATCCCGAACATCATCTGGAAGTAGCCGATCCCAAGCGAGATGTAGAAGAAGGGCATGGGGTTTTTTAAGGGGTCGAACCAGATAAGCGCGTCGCGGATGTTCATAAGCCATGGGATTGCAAGCATCTGAGGCATGTCCCCGAACCACGAGCCCATGACCGCGCCGGTAAATATTGTCAGAACACCTCCGTAGAAGAGGATCCAGATAAGGTTGTTTCGAATCTTTTTGCCCCAGATAAGCCAGGCGGTTACCGCTGTGATCACCAGGCCGTATCCTGCGTCGCTGAGGCACAGAGCAAAGAAGAACGCGAAGAAAGGAGCCATGAGCGGCGTAGGATCAGCCTCGCGTCCGTCAGGGGTGCCGTACATGTTTAGGATCATCTCGAAGGGTTTTAACCAGGGCGGATTGCGAAGGGCCACGGGCATCCGTTCACCCTTCCTCGGCTTGATGCTTCGAACCTCGCTTGCCTCGAACCCGGCTACGATCTCTTCAAGTCTCTTGCGATCCGAACTGCGTATCCACCCCTCGATGAACCCTGCCTTCTCGGTAGCAAGCATCTTTTCGTGCTGCTCGCGTATCAATCCCTCGTTTGAGTAAAGGTCGAGTGCCGTCTGGAATCCTGAGAGCTCATCGCTCATCTTGCGAGCCTGGGATGTCAATTTTTCCCTATCCGAGCCTATCTTTGTCAGAAGTTTCCTTCTTGCTTTGATTTCCCAGGCCGGAGGTTTTGCAAACCCTGAAAGCTGAATCGTCTTTACGCCGGCTGCCTTGAGCGCCTCCTCGACGGCTTCTTCTTCGCTGATCGGGAAGAGCATTACCGCGTACTCGGTTTCGCCCTCCCGCTTTACGGTTTCGTAGTTTGCGGTTAAAGATCCGATCGATTTGACGAACGCTTGTCTCTCCTCTCTGCTTGAGATAAACACGAAACGAGCGTCCGCCTGGTTTAGCCTGGCGTATTCTGCCGGGGCGTGCTTCAGAGCCGTCCAGGGACTCAGAAGTTCCAGTTCGCCCTTGATTCGGCGTTCTTCCGTATCCAGTTTTGAAGCCGCTTCACTGAGTTGGTTTATCTGGACAAGCTTGCATGGAAGGTCGAGTTCCTCCACCCGGCGCCGGAACTCTTCTGCAGGAAGTGAAGGCTTGCCTGCAAAGAGTCCGCCCTTGCGTTTCCGTGCGTATCCTGAAAGGAAACCTATCGCCTGATTCAGGCCGATAAGGGTTTGTTTCAGCTCCACATCCCTCCT
>JAYELY010000348.1:0-7377 GCA_034717795.1 Caldifarciminota bacterium | reverse complement strand
GTCAGAACACTGGTTGATTCCCATCAGGCCTCGGGTACCCACTCGATCCAATGGGACGGCACCGACGATAACGGACATCACTTATCCCAAGGCGCCTACTTCTACCGCATCAAAACCCCTCACTCCTCACTTACTCAAAAGGCAGTGCTTGTTAGGTAGGTAAGGCTAGGGAGAAGGATTGAACCTTAAGGAAAAGTCGTTACCGAATTTCGCACCGGCACTTGTCATATTGGTTCTTTTCATTCTTTCAGGTCTTTACGCCGAACCTGTTGACCTGGAGACCGCAGGAAAAGTTGCTGAATCCCAAATACTGATCATCAACAATCGGCTTACTACTCCAGATTACCTCTACTTAGATTATACGATCTCTACCGATGTGCCTAAGTCGCTTTACGATGATGCTGGAGAAAAGATATTAGCCTACGTGTTCGAACTTGAGCCCCATGGGTTCGTGGTGGTGACCGCGGATGATGACCTTGTGCCGATCGTCGCCTACTCCGAGCTCGGCTCTTTCCCTTGGGAGGAACACCCGGAGAATATTTTGCTCAACATGCTGCGTGAAGATTTGAAGCTGCGCTTGGAAGCAGTGGAGTTGACGGATGCGGGAAGGGTCGAAAGATATCAACAGGAATGGGAAGGGCTTATTGCCGGCGACCCGGAGTACCTCGATCCCGGTGATTCATGGCCTGAGGCTGGCTCCACCTGGACCGGCGGCTGGGTCGAAACCGCCTGGCATCAGTCCTCACCTTACAACGATTCATGTCCTATCGATCCTGAAACCGGAGAGCGCTGCGTAGTTGGATGTGCAGGTACCGCCATGGCTCAAATTATTAACTACTGGCAGTACCCGAATTCTGTAACCTTTACCGAAGACGATAATTATACAACTTGGACACGAGGCATCGAAGTATACGCACCTGATGCAAGTATTACAAACATTGATTACAATGACGGTAACCCTGATCCCTCTACATGTGCGGCAATTTCCTATGCTTGTGGCGTGGGATCAGGAATGAACTATACCAGCGGTGGTTCCGGTGCTTACGTCGGAAACACACGGGCTTCGTTCTTGAAACATTTCAACTATATGCACGCTGAGTATATGCCTGTTTGGGATACCATTTTTCGTGACACGGTGGAATTCTACAGAACGCTCGAAGCGAACATCAAGGATTCAATGCCTGTTATGTTATCGATCGGAGGCAAGGAAAGCCCTGGAAGCCATGCTGTAATCTGTGACGGTCTTCGTGAAGACTATTATGAGAACAAACAGTGGCATCTCAACTTTGGCTGGGGGGAATATCTCCCAGAGCGTCCAACTTACTGTTGGTATAAACTACCTGAAGGCATGCCATACGGATATTCCTCGGTATATAGCGGTATTGTAAACATCGAGCCGCCGACAAGGTGCGTTACAGAGCCGATTGAACAAACCCAGGTTCTGTCCTGTTCTCCCAATCCATTCAGAGACTACGTAAGGGTTCTCTTTACTCTGCCTGAAGCAGGACCGGCCAGGGTCAACGTGTACGACTTAACCGGCCGGTGCGTACGCAATCTATTAAATCAGACATACGCTCAAGGCTTCCAAAGCGTTACGTGGAACGGCAAGAATAAGGAAGGCGAATATGTAAATCCCGGAGTCTACTTCATAAGAATCGACACCAGAACCTCAGCCCTCAGCCAAAAGGTTGTATTCTACAGACTAACATCCACCATAGACACCCTTTGGTAAAAAGAGGATCACTTTCCACTCGTGTCCAAACCTTGACATGGGCGCTCTCTTTCGGTAAGATAGCAAAGATTTTCGAAACCATGGAGATAATGTGACAAAGATGAAAGCGGTGGTTAAGGTAAAGCCTGAGAGGGACGGCACAGAATTGCAGGATGTTGATGCTCCTACTATCAAACCTGACGAGGTACTGGTTCGTGTCCAGGCGACCTCTATATGCGGCACCGACGTTCACATATACGAGTGGAACCCCTGGGCGCAGCGCAGGATAGGCGAAAAACGTCTACCCCAGATACTGGGGCACGAGGTGGCGGGAGAGGTGGTCGAGGTCGGAGAGTCGGTCAAAAGCATAAAGAAGGGCGATTACGTATCGTCGGAGACCCATATCTACGATCCCGGCGATTTGACCTCGCTTCTGGGTCAACGCCACATAGGCGAACACATGCAGATCCTGGGCGTTGACCGCGACGGGGTGTTTGCAGAGTACGTGATGGTCCCTGAAAGGGTCTGCTGGGTTAACGACCGCTCTATCCCGCCTGAGTTCGCCTCGGTACAGGAGCCCTTGGGCAACGGGGTCTACGCTGTTTTGGGTGAGGATGCGGACGTTGCAGGCAAGAGCATGGTTATCGTGGGCGACGGCCCGACCGCGCTGTTTGCTACGGGAGTGGCCAGGACGTGCGGGGTTGCGAAGATCATTGTGGTTGGATATTCGGACTTCAATATGGACATAGCCCGCAGGATGGGTGCTGACTACCTGCTTGACATCAAGAAGACGTCTCTTGAGGAGCGCCACCAGTTCGTGCTGGAGCAGACCGCAGGCTACGGGGTGGATATATCGCTTGAGATGGTTGGGGGCGAGGTGCCTGTAAGGGAGGCGTTCAGGCATCTTCGAAAAGGCGGGCGTCTGACCGCGTTCGGTGTAGCGTCAGAAGCCCTGGTTCCGATTGACTACAACAACGGCATCGTATTCAAGGGCGCGCAGATCCACGGGATCAGCGGACGCAAGGTGTTCGACACCTGGTATCGGATGCGCGGGCTTCTTGCCGGAGGAAGGCTTGACATCTCTCCGGTGGTCACACACGTTATGGCGCTTTCCGATTACGAGGATGGATTCCAGATGCTTCTTGCAGAACCCAGGCTGGCGGCAAAGATAGTGCTTTTCCCTGATAAGGGTGAGCTTGCCGCGGCAAAGGAGAGATTATCGGAGAAGCGGGATATGCCAGCGGCGGATTAGGAAAGCCCCCCTTATTAAGGGGGGTGGTCGAAGACCGGGGGGATTAATCCCTCCGACCTTTCCTGCGGAAAGGCCACCTCCCTTAGCAAGGGAGGCAAAAAAGTCCCCTTTGATAAGTGGGATACAGGTGGATCAAAAATGATAAGGGAGACGAGGGAGACTGGTAAGTCTTGTGTTAGTGAAATGGAAACAGGACATTGATTAAAGTTAACTTGAACCCCTTCTAAGGAGGAAAGAAGTAAATGAGCAACATCGGCAACTACGAGGAACGCTACAAAACCTTCGACTGGTCCCAGGCTAAAGAGCACCTGGGATTCAAAGAAGGCGATTTCTTAAACATCGGCTACTACTGCTCGGATAGAATCTGCGAGCAAGGGAAAGCGGATAAGCTGGCCCTCATCTGGGAGGGCTCCGACGGCACCATCAAGCGCTACACCTTTGCGGACATCCGGGTTCTTTCCAACACCTACGCCAAGTTCTTGAAAGACTTAGGCGTCGAGAAAGGCGACCGGGTGTGCATCTTCATGGACAGGATACCTGACCTCTACATCTCCCTGCTGGGTATCCTCAAGCTGGGAGCCATCGCTCAGCCTCTCTTCTCCGCGTTCGGCCCGGAGTCCTTGATTACCCGTCTTGCCAACGCCGAAACCAAGGTAGTCTTGACCACGCGCAAGCACGTATCCAAGGTTCGCAAGATCAAGGCCGATCTGCCAGCCTTAAAGCATATCGTGATCGTTGAGGGCGAACCGAAGAAGATGGGCGAAGGTGAGATGTTATTCAACCTCGAGGCGGCTGAAAAGGTTGAGGAATTCACTAGCTTTGCCGCCGACCTGGAGACCCCATCCCTCTTACACTACACCTCAGGCACCACAGGTCAGCCCAAGGGAGCGCTGCACGTGCACGCATCTATCTTCGCACAGGCTATTACCACGCGCTGGGTGCTTGATTTAAATGACTCGGACATCTACTGGTGCACCGCTGACCCGGGCTGGGTCACCGGAACCTCATACGGCATCATCGGCCCATGGTCTTTAGGTATAACCCAGGTGGTGCTTGATGCAGGCTTCATTCCTGACCGCTGGTACAAGTTTATTCAAGACCACAAGGTGACCGTGTGGTACTCTGCACCTACCGCTATCCGAATGCTCATGAAGCAAGGAGAGGAGATCGTTAAGAAATACGACCTCTCTTCGTTGAGGTATCTGGCGAGTGTGGGTGAACCCCTAAACGCGGAGGCGGTGCACTGGTCTCGGAAAGCCTACGGCCTGCCGTTCTACGACACCTTCTGGCAGACCGAGACCGGCTCTATCGTCATCTCAAACTACCCTGGGATGGAGATAAAACCCGGCTCCATGGGCAAGCCTTTCCCCGGTATCACCGCGACGGTTCTCGATCTCAAGACCCACGAGCCTGTAGCCGAACCGGGCAAGGTGGGACTGATCGCACTCAAACCCGGCTGGCCCTCGATGTTCCGCCAATACTGGAGGAACGAAGAGGTTTACAAATCCAAATTCGACAAGGGCTGGTACATCTGCGGCGACCGGGCGTCCATTGACACCGACGGCTACTTCTGGTTCGTTGGCAGAGACGACGACGTAATCAACACCGGCGGACATCTGGTCGGTCCTTTCGAGATCGAGTCCGCGCTTCTGGAGCATCCTGCGGTGGCAGAATCCGCGGCGGTTGGCAAGCCCGATGAGGTCAACATGGAAGTAGTGAAGGCGTTCGTGGCCTTAAAGCCGGGACACGAGCCGTCAGACGACCTCGAACTTTCCATCATGAACTTCATCCGCAAGAGGCTGTCGCCGCTGGCGATGCCGCAGGAAATTGAATTTGTTTCCTCGCTGCCCAAGACCCGCTCAGGCAAGATAATGCGCCGGGTTCTAAGAGCCAAGGAATGGGGCGAGTCTATCGGCGACATCTCGACCCTGGAGAACGACTAAGTTACCTGAAATTCTTAACTTACAATAAATGAAGGGGCCGGTTTTCAAACCGGCCCTTACCATTTTTCAAGCCGTGGAGCGCACTTTTCGCGGCATTATTTTTGCTAAAACTTGGCACCAACTCGTCAGGTTTTAATGTCAAAAGCTGGTCAAAAGATGGACAAAAGGTGGACACCAGACCGGGCAAAGCTGGTCAAAAGCTGGACAAAAGTTGGTCAAAAGATGGTCAAAAGGTGGACAAAATGGGGCGATTTTGGGGTATTTTTGAGGTTTTTGTGGTGAATCCCCGCCCCCTTAATCCCCCTCCACCAGGGAGGGGGAAACCTCAATCGTCGCAAGTTCCCCTTCCCTGGTGGAAGGGGTCGGCAACTCGCAGAGTTGGCGGGGGAAGGGGGAAATAATTAATCCCCCCGCCCTTCGGGCACCCCCCTTCAGAAGGGGGGCAAAACAGTCCCCCTTAACAAGGGGGAGTTTAAACCACACGACCGCACTGCGTGGGCTCGCGGGGACCCCGAAGGTAACAATCCCTCACCACTAACCACTCTCCCAAAGGGAGAGGGAGCGAAACTATCCACAGATTTCGCAGATGGCACAGATTACAACCAGTTCTGCGCAATCTGCGGATAATTACCTAAAAATCCATAGGGAAGATGAAAAAGGGCGAGGCATGCCTCGCCCCTACAATCTGTGTCATCTGTGGTTAAAACCCTATCCACTTGCATCTTTCCCATATTTCAATACACTACAGGCGGTGAGCCAAGGGAAAGTTGAGATTTAAAAACAAAGGAATCAAAGGAGCAGAAGATGGAAGATGACGCCAAACTGCGCGAAATGGTTCTTGAATACGTCAAGAACGAGTACATTGACGACGAGGAAGAGGCCGAGGAACTTACACCGGACACACCCTTGATTTCAGGCGGGATCGTGGACTCGTTCTCCATGGTCTCACTCAAGGTGTTTTTAGAAAAGAAGTGCCAGATCCAGATCCCGGACGCGGACGCCACACCCGAGGCGTTCGACACGGTGGCGAAGATCGTGGAGCTGGTCAAGCGGTTCAAGGAGGGAAAGTAAATGGCCTACAGCGACAAGGTAAGGGAACATTATCAAAAAACCATAGCCGAGATCCGCGAGGGGGGTCTGTTCAAGGAAGAGCGGTTCATCCACTCCCCGCAGGACGCGGAGATCAAGGTCGAGTACCCGGAAGGTGCAGAGCTTGCCAGCCTCATCAACATGTGCGCCAACAACTACCTGGGTCTTTCCTCGCATCCTGAGGTGATAAAGGCGGCGCACGACGGGCTTGATTCCCGGGGCTACGGGATGAGCTCGGTGCGCTTCATCTGCGGCACCCAGGACATACACCGCGAACTGCAGAACAAGCTGACAAAGTTCCTGGGCACCGAGGACACGGTGCTGTTCCCATCGTGCATGGACGCCAACGCCGGCGTGTTCGAGGCGATACTGAGCGAGGAGGACGTGATAATCGCGGATCGCCTTGTGCACGCCTCGCTGATTGACGGGATCAGGCTGTGCAAAGCGCAATACGACTCGTTCAAGCACATGAACATGGCCCATCTTGAGCAGAAGCTCGAGATGCACCAGGACAAGCGGATAAGACTTGTTGTGACCGACGGCGTGTTCAGCATGGACGGCGACCTTGCACCGCTCGATAAGATGGTTGAACTTTGTGAACGCTACGATTCCATGATCCTGCTGGACGACTCGCACGCCACCGGCTTTATAGGGAAGACCGGCAGAGGTACGCACGAGCACTGCGGCGTGGTTGGAAAGATTGATATAATCACGACGACCCTGGGCAAGGCTTTGGGCGGCGCGTCGGGCGGATGCGTATCAGGCCGAGCTGAGATCGTCGAGATGTGCAAGCAGAGAGCGCGTCCCTATCTGTTCTCGAACACCATGCCTCCGGTGATCGTAGCCGCCGCATCCAAGGTTCTGGACATAATCTCCGAGACCACCGAGCGCCGCGACAAGCTGGAGCAAAACACGAAATACTTCCGCGAGAAGATGGAAGAGGCCGGTTTCGACATCAGGCCGGGCCAGACCCCGATAGTGCCGGTGATGCTTTACAACGCCCAGCTTTCTCAGGACATGGCACGCGACCTCTACGCCGAAGGCATCTACGTGATAGGGTTTTTCTATCCGGTGGTTCCGCAGGGCCAGGCTCGTATCCGCTGCCAGCTCTCAGCCGCGCACGATAAGGAGCATCTGGACAAGGCGATTGCCGCGTTCAAGAAGATAGGAGCCAAGCACGGTATACTGGGTCTTAAAAAGAAAGAGATAATCGAGAAGTTCGGGCTTTGATAGGTGCTCCTTTTTGCCTGACGGCAAAAAGATCGCAAACAAAATCGTAGGGGCCGACCTTCAGGTCGGCCCGTTTTATTAACCAATGGCGGGCTTCAAGTAGGGGGGGGGGCGGCGGGGGGCCGCCCCGAACAGCCGGGATAAAACGGGTG
>JAYELY010000347.1:0-7385 GCA_034717795.1 Caldifarciminota bacterium | reverse complement strand
GCGACCGGAATCACCTTGGTGTTGCGAGGGTACTCTGTGACAAACGTGTCCGGATCGGTCATGATCTTAACCTCGAGGATACGAGTCACCAGGAACGCAGTGTCCAGTTTGGTAGGATCCCGCATGGATACGATACTGAAGAAGCAGGTATCCGTGGTTCCAAAGGGCAGCATCTCTCCGGGGGTAACGTCGGCTAGAACCAGGATTTTCCCTCTCCTGGGCAAGGTATCGGTGTCAGGGTTGCCGTCGCCGTCAACGTCGGGCAGAGGACGACCCAGCTCGTCGGAAAGTTCGGTTACAAAATCAGGATCCAGGCTGTTCTCGGTAAAGATGTTGATAACGTCCCATATGTTGCCGTTGTTCTCAACGTCAACCTCGTAGGCCCCGGCACCTGTTTGGCTTGTGGAAACCATGCACTCGGTCTCGCGGAACTGATCAGGGTAGGCGGCAACGTCAGGGTGGATCGCAAACCACAACGGCAGGAAATCCGCTCCTGCCCTATCACCAGCGGTTTCTATAACAGCTACACCACGTGTAGCCTCAACTTTGTAGGTGGCCCAATCCGTCATTAAACGTTGATGCCCACCTTTATCAAGGGTTCCGCTCCACACAGGGTGTATCTCGTCAGGCATCTTGAATATCCTTACCTCGGTATCATCGTAAAAAGCAAAGAGGTCGATCTTACCGTCAACCCTACTATCACTGCACGGACCCAGTGCGGGTATATAGAACTCAGTCCCTATTCCCAAGCCGTTGCGATCAATCGCGCGAACCAGATGATAATAACACACGGCAGTACCTGGAATCATAGCGCAGGAGATATCCCTGTCCGCATGAACCTTCAGAAAACGACCGACGAAGGTCTTCGACTGAATGTTCCCCTTTTTGGCAACGAAGAATTTCCACAAAGTGTCTGCGGGATTATCAAGATCAGTCACAACTACGTTGGTGTTATCCTCCCAGGGGACCACCTTGAGGGCCTGCGCCCAGGGTATCATATTGGTACCTCCCAGGTCGCCGCAGAAGGTGATGAAGTCACGACCGGTAAATGTTCCGTTGAACGCCGGGGCGTAGTAACCACAATCGCCGTAGGAAAGTACCGATACCTCCTTGGTAGCCTCCACCGAAACGGGAAGACCTACTTGCACAGACCTCCTCTTCTCCCAACGTTGCAGGCTATCCAGGGTACCAGTCCAGATGATCGTTCCGTCATCCAGATTCTTAACGGTCACATCGGTATTGTCATGGTAGGCGAACACACAAAACCGCTCACGGCCGGCATGAGCGCCAGAAACCCACGAACCTTGCATCACCGTGAGGAACTTGTTCGAAAGCGGCCTCGAGTGCTGATCCACCGCGTGCCAACCTTGAACAATCTGACTTAAAGGATCACCAATGAGAACCGAGAACTCCTTGTTGCAACGAACCTGATATATACCTTCCCCGGTTCGTCTATACGCATACTCATCGGCGTTCAAATTCCCTGACCAGATGACATTACCTGATTGGTCAGTAATCTCCGCCCGCGCCGAATCTCCGTAGGAGAAGATAACGATATCTCCAAACGTGTAGATATAGGTCCCAAAGGTGTCTTCTTCTGCAGGAAGAACATGGAGATAGGGCTGTGTAGGAGAAGGCTCCGCTTGCTCACTAGCAATTGATCCCGGGGCTATCCCGTACTGTGCTTGAGCGCTTAAAGCCATTCCCACCAACCCTGCAATTATGGCAAAGTGCTTCATCGTTCCTCCAAGAATTGATTGCAATTTATTTATAGTAAGGATACGAGCATAAGACTAATTGTCAAGCCCTGAAAGTCTGTGCGCCAGGAGATGGTTGCCAGGGTAAAGTTTGGGTACTTAATGTTTTGAGAAAGCGGGATTACCTGAAAGCAGATAATCCCGCCTGAATAGTTACTATAAAGGTTACAGCTTAATTCTGAACCTTTCCAGTTCTAATCTCGACCGTACTCGAGTCTGGTCGCGGAGAAGGTACCCTCTGTGGTTTCGAAAACGTGGTTCTGATCAGAGCATCCCTCTACGCTCCAGGAGCCACGAACCGAAGGGGAAGTGCCGTTCAGGTAGTCTGCAAAATAAGGTTTCCCACCGGGTAAGGTTGTCCAGCGCCCCCAGAAATAAACTCCACTCTCTCTATCGTAGCCGCACCAGGTACCGGTTCCCTCGTAAAAATACTTGACGCATTGATGTTCCGGATAGATATAAAAGTTCTCCTTGCGGCCGTTGTTCTCGTGACCATTCCATGAGGCGTCAGTCAACTTTATCACCGAGCCGTCTGTGGATTCAAAAACCGCCGTCCAGTCGCTCTGCCCTGGGATTATGTGGTCAAAAGGGTAGTCCGCCTTGAAGGTAAAGTGACCCTCTGTTGAAACCGGGTAGTATTCCTCCACCTGACCATCTCCGTCGCTGTCGTAGCGAATACTACACTCTATCTTTGTAGGGAAAGCCCATTTTTCCCATGTGTAGTTCATATCGCCTGCAAAGACCGCAGACACCACGACCAGAATCATTCCCACGGCTATCCCTAACTTTTGTCTGCCTACCAACATTGTTCTCCTCTAGTTTGGTTTTATTGCTTCATTACTCTCATGGAAACCCGTACTTGACCTCACGATATTGAAAATCGAGAAGAAATCAATAGAGCAAATACCCTATGAAAGAATATAGGTAAGGGTACCATTACACACAACCCCAAATTCTTCTCTTGACAGAACCCGTTTAACGCATAAAGTTGGGCATGCCCGCACCCGTAACACCCGCACCCGTAACACCCGTAACACCCGTAACACGCACGCCCTTAACACCCGTAACACCACCCTCAACTCTCAGGAAGGATCGGGAAGGAATCCCAAGGATTTGTGTAAAAACCCACACCCTCTCCCCTGCTGACGAGATCGGAGAGGTGGTCGAGCGCTACGCAGCTAGGTATCTTGAGCCGGGCGACATCGTGGCGCTGGCCGAATCGCCTCTGGCCATAACCCAGGGACGTGCGATACCGGTAAAGACATTGCATCCCAGAGTTTCGGCAAGGATTCTGTGGCGGTTCGTGCGAAAGGTGCCGTATGGAATAGGGTTGAGAAACCCGTATTCCATGGAAGCCGCCATCCAGGAGTGTGGTGCGTTGCGGGTATGGTTTGCGGCGATCCTGGGGGGAGGCTTGAGGATGCTGGGACGCAGAGGCGATTTCTACAGGATTGCGGGGATTCAGGCGCGGATGATTGATGCGGTGGGCACATCGCCTGTAAAGCCATACGACGAGTGCGTTCTCAAAGGGCCTAAAGAACCCTACGAAGTGGTGAAGGGACTAAAGAGAAGATTCGGTGTAGAGTTCGCGATAATGGACATAAACGACATCGGCGGCTCCTGGGCGGTGGCCGCGACTTCGAGGATCAACCGAGCGGCGCTTGAGGACCTGATGCGCGACAACCCGATGGGCCAGGGGCTAGAGCTTACGCCGATTACGATCGTGCGAGCAAAAGGAACCGAGCTGCTCTTAGACTAACGAATCACAACCTTCTTTGTTACCTGTCTCTCCCCTATCTTAACGGAAACGAAGTAAACGCCGCGCGGGAAGCTGGAGACGTCTATCGCTGCCTGCGATTTCTGGATAGTCTCGGATAAAATCCTGCGGCCAAGAGCGTCGAAGATGCTAATATAAACATCATCTCCCCCAGTATCACCAAACGATAGGTAAAGTGTGTTACAGGCAAAATTCGAGTGTAGCTCCAAGGCCCCTTCCTCCTCCGGATGCTCTTCAACAAAAGTCCCACGCACAATCGTAACTACAGTGGCCGAATCGTAAACTGAGTTATCTATAGAGGAAGTTGCATAGACAATTGTTGTATCAGAAATTCCAGGGGGTGCCGAAACAGGCGGAGTTACATCAAGATAAAGTGTATCCACACCAGGGACACCTCCAATCAAACCGGGCACGGTGCCGACATCCGGGATACCGTCACCATCCGTATCTGGTAGATCGCTAACCCCGTCCTTGGCTACAAGACGGTGCCCCCAATCCGGTTCGCTTGAGGTAAAGGTGATGTCAGGTACGTCGGGATCATCCCCAAAATTGAGAACCTCAAGAGGATAACGAATGGTTTGACCCGCAGGAACCGAATCCAACGTGTCAGGAACGATAAGAAGCCCGGCAACAGGTAATGGCAACGCGTATATTCCGGAAGCCATTACTAATAAGCACACCCCCATCAACACAAAGCGCTTCATCGCTCCTCCTTTTTGTGAATATACTAGAAGACTATACCTGAAGCTAAGGTTGTCAAGCCTTGGACTAGTAAATTATGACCCTGCGTATGACGCGCCGGTTCTCCCCTGTCCGGGCTGAGAGGAAGTAAACACCGCGTTGAAAATGCGAAACGTCAATCATGGTCCGAGGGCCGTCAAAAACCTCTTTATAGATGCTGCAGCCAAGCACGTCGAAAAGCTCCAGACGAACCTCTCCCCCAAACGAATAGTTGAGCGCCACGAAAAGCACGTCGTGCGCAGGCTGAGGATAAAGCTCAATGCAATCTGTAAAAGTGGTGTCGCTTCCTTGAACATCTTCGTCAAAGACCTGCTCGCTTGACTCGCCGACCTGTACCCATTCCTCGGAGGTAACCTCCCCTCCCCCAGCCTCTAAGAAGTTAAGCATCGCCAAAAGGATCAAAAATTTCATCTCTACCTCCATGCCCTTTTCATACACTATGTATAAGCAATAATCGTGCCAAGCCCTTCGCAAAAATAAGTTCAATAAATACTTAGCTTACAGAAAAGGAGGATGCCACGGAATTACATACAAAGATAATTTCTTACTCGTTGACATAGACTTTTGGTTGACTAAAATCCCCCAATGACAAAAGGATTCTTTGTTGACCTGGGAAGGATGCGCTACAGGCCTGCGTGGGATTTTCAGTTAAAGCTCTGGCAGATGCGGGTTGATGAGCGGATTCCGAATACCTTGATTTTTGTGGAGCACGAGCACGTGATAACCAGAGGCAAGTCGGCTGATGATGCGAACTTACTGTATTCAGAGGAGGAGTTGGCAAAGCGGGGAGTCGATCTTCATTCAGTAGAACGGGGCGGCGACTTCACCTATCACGGCCCTGGACAGCTTGTAGGATACCCTATTTTTCACGTAAAGAAGGGGTTAGCAGGCATCAGGCCTTTTGTGAGGAACGTGGAGAACGCCATATCCCAGGCAATGGATGGGTTCGGGATAGAATCGGTCGGCTCGATGCAACTTGAAAAGGGGACCCCGGTAGGTGTCTGGGTGGGGTCGGGCAAGCTGGCAGCCATCGGGATAGCCGTGAAGAAATGGGTGAGCTTTCACGGTTTTGCACTAAACGTCTCCACCGATCTGGATATGTTCGGCCTGATCGTGCCCTGCGGTTTGAGGGATAGAGGAATCACCTCGATGGAGAAGATTTTGGGGCAAAAACCGGATTTTGACCAGGTTAAGACCAGCATTTGTACAGCTTTTGGGCATGTTTTCGGGATAAAATTTGAAGCAAAACGGATGGAGGATTTTGCATGATTCGCAAGCCTGAGTGGCTAAGGGTGAAGCTTCCCGGACAGGGAGAGTACAGGGAGGTTGATAAGATATTGAAGGACTTGAACTTACACACCGTGTGCCGGTCGGCGCGGTGTCCCAACATCGCCGACTGCTGGGGGCAAAGAACGGCAACGATTATGATCTTAGGTGATGTGTGTACCAGATTCTGCGGGTTCTGCGCGGTAACTTCAGGTAATCCAAGGGGTTATGTAGACGAGACCGAGCCTGGCCGCGTGGCCCAGGCGGTTAAACGAATGGAATTGCGGTACGTGGTTTTGACCTCGGTTGACCGGGACGATCTTGCCGATAGCGGCGCGGAGCATTTTGCACACACTATCCGGCTGATCAAGGAGCGGAATTCAAACGTTCTGGTCGAGCCTCTGATTCCTGATTTTGCAGATGGTCATGTAGGAGCACGGCACGCCGTTCCAGCAAGACTTGAAATGATTGTTGACGCGAAGCCGGACGTTATCGCACACAACCTGGAAACGGTGGAGCGGTTGACGCCTCACGTGAGGGATAGGCGCTCAAGTTACACGTTATCGTTAGATGTATTAAAAACCTTGAAAGAACTTGAACCTCGCGTCATGACCAAATCAGGAATAATGGTAGGCCTGGGCGAGCGAGACGATGAGGTCTACCAGGCGCTTCAGGATATGCGTGAGGTTGGTGTAGAGATCGTAACCATCGGCCAGTACCTGCAGCCGACACGCAGGCATCTAGAGGTGAAGCGCTTCGTCACCCCGCAGCAGTTCGCCGAGTATGAGCGGAGAGCGTTGGAGATGGGCTTTTTATCTGCAGTCTGCGCACCATTGGTCAGATCCTCTTATCATGCAGCAGATGTTGCCGTTTTTATAAGGAATCGTAAAAGAGAAGCCTGAAATGAAAATCTCTCTTGATTATTCCTCTTGGGGTCCCCGCGACTGCACAAGCCGGCGGAGCAGATTCGTGTGGTGAAATCTGAGGATGTAGGGGCACGGCATGCCGTGCCCCACTTTTTTCACCCTCCACTCGTGTAGGTGGGTAATAACCGCATAGCCATCACGTTCAAGATTCTGCCCCATATGAGATTGCCACCTTGCCTTTGGTCGGTCGCGATGACAAAGGTGGGCTTTCTTTTTCCCCTCCCCCTACCCCCCTCCACCAAGGGAGGGGGATTTCCTCCCCCTCGATGGCGTCAGTGCCCCCGTCGGGTAGGCAGCGAACGTCGAAGGCGTTAACGTCGGCCCCTACGAATCTTATTTTTTAGGATATATTATTTCTATTGTTATAGGCCAGGAGTCTTTAACCTTGTTTCTTTCAAGGCGCTCCACCAAAGAATCGAAGAAAAGTCTTACCCTAGGTTTTCCTGCATCTAAGAAATATTCAAAACTTCGGAAAAGAAATTCAGTTACAAATCTGCCGCTTCTTCTCCCAGAGACAACACCAGGGCGGATCACCTTCACTTTGATATCATCAGGGTTAATAGGTTTACTAGGTAAGTCATAAACGAATCTTCTGGGTAATGCTTTAATTTCTTTTAGTGTCTGTTCATCTTCCACTTTTCCCCAACTCACTTCTTGTATAGGTTGTTTACTTAATGGTGTAATCTGAGTATAACCCTTTGTGTAGAATATACCAACTGGCTCACGTTCAGCTATCCCTTTAATAAAAATTTCATCTTGAGCAAACAACTTAATCAGATGAGTCGGTAATAAATCAAGGGTCTTGTATAGATAAAAAACGAGAGTATACTGAAGAATGGCTTGCAGATCAGTATATTCCGCGCATTTAACCTCCCAAGGAATTAGGAGGATTTTCTTGGGAGCCAAATACGATAAATA
>JAYELY010000346.1:0-7405 GCA_034717795.1 Caldifarciminota bacterium | reverse complement strand
CGCTGCAAGATCAGAACGATAGGCCCGCAGGGTATGTTCCGACGCCCGGCGCTCGTCGCGCAGGTATGCAAGGAACTCCTCTGCATCCTGGGGAAGCTTGATCGGTTCTCGCTTGGGCCTAGACATCTTCAGACTTCCCCTTTTTTGAAGACTTTGCCTTTATCTTTTCCGGACTGCAGCGCACGCAGAACGAACCTGAAGGATCGTCAACCATGTAAGTGTTGCATTTGGGGCACTTCTCTTCGCTAAATGGATAAGGCGAGACGAATGTGCAGTCATCGTTGGAGCATTTGTAGAACTTGCCGCGCTTGCCGCGCAGCTCGAGCACCTCTGCGCCGCACAAGGGGCAGGGCTGAGGGATTATGTAGGGGGAGGTGGTCTTGCAGTCGGGGTAGCGGGAGCAGGCCAGGAACCTCCCGAACCGCCCCACCTTCACCACCATGCGAGCGCCGCACTCAGGACAGCACTTGTCTGTCTGTAGAGACTCAGCTTCACCTACGGGACGGGTGTAGCGGCATTGGGGGAAGCCGGAGCAGGCAAGAAACTTGCCGAAGCGTCCCCACTTTTCAATCAAGGGCTTGCCGCATTCGGGACAGGTCTGGCCGGTCTCCTTAACCATCTCCTGTTTGATTTCAGGTATCTCCGCCTCCACCTTCTCAATCGCCGCACTGAAAGGCTTCCAGAAATCACTAAGCGCTCTCTGCCAGTCAAGCTTGCCCTCGGCTATCTGGTCAAGCTCTGCCTCCATCCGGCTGGTGAACTTCACGTTAAAGAGATCCGCAAACCGCGGAACCAGAATGTCGTTGACCATTCTCCCCAACTCGGTCGGCATAAGCGGGGCTGAGTGCTTGCGGGCCTCGCGTCTGGTATAGTGACGTTCGGCAAGTGTGCCGACGATGCTGGCGTAGGTTGACGGCCTGCCGATACCGTATCTTTCCAATCTTCTGATCAATGACGCCTGCGTGTACCGCTGGGGCGGCTGGGTCTGTTTGCGTTCGACGGTCAGTTTGACAAGACGAACCCTTTCGCCCTCCTTCAGTTCGGGCAGCAGGAAATCGGTCTCGCGCTTCTCGCGTTGGTAGACCTTCTCGTACCCATCAAAGACCTGCTTAAGTGAGCGGGCGCGGAAAAGATAACCTTCATATTCGATCTCTACGGTCCTTACGTCGTAGATAGCATCGGCCATCTGCGAGGCAAGATAACGCCGGTAGATGAGATCGTATACTCGTTTTGCGTCCTGGGAAAGATAGGAAGCCACGAAATCCGGGGTTCTGGCAAGGCCTGTGGGACGTATAGTCTCGTGAGCGGCCTGGGCACCCTTGCTGTCTTGGTACGCCCGCGGCTTCGAGTACTCATCGCCTATGGTTTGGGCAATAAAGTTCACGGTAGAGGCAATGAAATCCGGAGAGATGCGCAGGCTGTCGGTTCGCATGTAGGTTATGAGACCGACCGTGGTTTCATCAAGACTCACACCTTCGTAAAGCCCCTGTGCCAGATACATCGTCTTCTTTGGAGCAAAGCCCAGGACCGAGGAAGCCTCCTGCTGAATGGTGGAGGTCTTAAAGGGCGGTGGCGGTGGAAATGACTTGGGGCCGCGTTCGAACTTGGCAACCTGTGCATCAACCCCGGCCTTAAGAATCTCCTTGGCCTTTCTCATCTCCTCTGCGCCGAGGCGCTCGAACCGCTTGCCATTGATCCTTGCAAGCTCGGCCTCAAACTGCTTGCCCTTTGCTTGAAAAAGCCCCTTGACGACCCAGTAGGTCTCCGGCCTGAACGCCTCTATCTCGGCCTCGCGCTCGCACAGGATTCGCAGAGCCACGCTCTGCACCCGGCCTGCTGAAAGCCCTCTGTGCAGCATCTTCCACAGGAGTGGCGAGACTTTATAGCCTACCAATCTATCCAGCACCCGGCGGGTGCGGTGGGCATCGACAAGAAGGTGATCTATCTGGCCCGGATTGGCTAATGCCTCGGCTATCCCTCTTTTGGTAATCTCGTAGAAGCGGATGCGGGAGATATTCGCGTGATCAACCTCTTCGGCAAGATGCTGGGCGATCGCCTCTCCTTCCCGGTCCGGGTCGGGTGCCAGAAGCACGCGCCTTGCCTTACGGGCTGCGGCTTTTATGGCCTTTATGTCCTTGGCCTTGCCGCGAATCTTTATGTACTCGGGGATAAACTTGCCGTCCTCGATCTTCACCCCCAGACGCGACTTTGGCAGATCCTTGATGTGCCCCTTGCTGGAGATAACACTTACCTTACCAGAAAGCAGCTTTTTTATTGTACGCGCCTTGGTCGGCGACTCAACTATTACAAGATCTCTCATATTCCTCCAAGAAGTCCACTACGTTCTGCATATCATCAGGCAGATCGGTCTCAAATAACATCTTCTTTCCGGTAGCCGGATGCACAAATCCCAGCACCTTTGCGTGAAGCGCCTGTCTATCTATGCGTTCAAGCGAGCCTTTGAGCACCTCGGACTCAACACGAGACTGCGGGCGAATCCCCCCGCGTCCGCCGTACTCCGCATCGCCTATGACCGGATGCCCGTAGTGCCGCAGATGCACCCTTATCTGATGGGTACGTCCGGTCACGAGCCACAGGCGCAGGTATGAGACGCATCCGGCATATACCCGCTCGAGCTTGAACCGTGTGGCGGCCTCGCGCGACTCAAGTGGCGTAACAGTCATCCTGCGGCGATCCAGTGTCGAGCGCCCGATGGGTGCGGCGATCTCACCATCGGACAACTCGAAGCGTCCCCAGGCCAGCGCCACATACTCCTTCAGCATCGAGCGCGCCTTGGTCTGCCGGGTTAGATCGCGAAGCGCCTCGTAGGTTTTGGCAAACAGAATAAGGCCGGTTGTGTCTTTGTCAAGTCTGTGGATAACTCCTGGCCGCACCTCGCCCTTCTCGCCACGCGGTAAGTCGCCGCAGTGCGCAAGTAACGCATTTATGAGTGTCCCCGATGAATGCCCCCGCGCAGGATGCACAACCATGTTCTGAGATTTGTTTAAAAGGATTATGTGCTCGTCCTCGTAGACTATGTCAAGCTCGATCTCCTCGGGTTGCAGCGCCGCGTCTCGATCGGGGAGCTGGAGCAGTGCGTAGACCTCGTCGCCCTCTGCCAGCTTCTGGGAAGGCTTGGCCTTGGAGCCGTTGACTGTAATTATCCCTTCCTTGATGAGCTTTGCGGTCATGGAGCGGGAGAGCCCGACGCCCGAGGTGATAAGGTAGCGATCCAGCCTTTCCCCAGCCGTCTTCCGGGAAACCGTTCGCTTAAACTCTCGCTCTATGAAGGACATTCTTCATCCGGGAGATGGTCTCGGCGATCTTTGCCTTACCCAACGAGATGATTTCTGAGAGCTGCTCGTCGGAAACCGGTTCGCGCTCCGCGGTCAACTGCAGTTCTATGAGCTTTCCATCCGATGTACCCACGAGGTTGACGTCCACCTCTGCTCGAGAATCCTCCTCGTAACATAGATCGGCAATCACTTGAGCATCTTTTATTCCTACGCTCACCGCTGCCACGAACTGGCGCAGGGGAACACGTTGAAGGATTCCTTGTTTTTGAAGGTTTTCACACGCCTGATACAGGGCGCAGAACCCGGCGCAGATAGCAAGTGTTCGGGTGCCGCCGTCGGCTTGAAGCACGTCCGTGTCGACGATAAACGTATTCTCTCCCAATTTTTGAAGATCGAACCCCATGCGAAGGGAGCGGCCTATGAGCCTTGAGATCTCCTGGCTTCGGGCGGAAGGCCTGCCTTTTCTGGACTCGCGCGGGTTGCGTCCTGGAGTTGAGGCGGGAAGCATCGCGTACTCCGCGGTTATCCAGCCCTGTCCTGAACCTTCAAGCCAGGCCGGGACCTTGGGTTCGAAGGAGACCGCTGCCAGAACCCTCGTATCACCCGCCCTTGCAAGACAGGAGCCTGGGGCGAACTTAAGATACCCCATCTCGAAGGATAAAGACCTCAGTTGGTCAGGCGTTCTTCCGTCAATCCTCATGGCGCCGCCTGGGAGTCAACCGTGAATAACCACAGAGGCACAGAGGCAGAGAGGAAACAAGGATCTGGGGTAACGTACGCACTTACTGGGCTTGCCGTCACAGGTGTTCCGTCCCCTTCTGCTATTGATCTATGAAAATCTGCGTCATCTGCGGATTATTAGTCATTTTCCCTGACTTTCCTGTTTCACGCTTACCCGGGTAACGTCGGCAATCTCAGAACCCAGGAACCGCTCGCCTATGGTGCGGAAGTTCGGCGATAGGTCGGTAAGGTAGAATCGGCACGAGCCTTTATGCGATTCCCCCCTCAAGAGATTCATCTTTTCCAAAATATCGCGGGCTGCGCGGGCAGTCTCGTCGCCGGAGTCAACCAGCTTCACCCTGTGCTCAAAGAATCTGTCAAGCGCATGCGCAAGCAAGGGATAGTGGGTGCAGCCCAAAAGCAGGGTGTCGATCTTATCTTCCTTCAAGGAGGTAAGATACTCCGCAATAACCTGGTGTGTTACTGGCCTGTCCACCCAGCCCTCCTCGACCAGTGGAACGAAGAGCGGGGTTGGTTTGGCGACCACTTTTACCGAGGGGTAGGCAGCCAGTATAGCGCGTTCGTACTCGCCGGCTGAGATTGTGGCAGGGGTGCCGATCACGCCGATTCGACGATTTGCGGCCAGCTTGACCGCTGCACGCGCCCCAGGCTCTATCACGCCGATGATGGGAAGCTTGAAGTCCTTCTTGAGGAATGGCAAGGCCGCGGAGGTTGCCGAGTGGCAGGCGACTATAACCATCTTCACCTGACGATCCAGAAGGAACTCGGTATCCTCGTATGCGAAGCGGCGGATCGTCTCGGCAGATTTGGTTCCATAAGGCAAGCGGGCGGTATCGCCAAGGTAGACGATCTCCTCTGAAGGCAGAATCTCCTTTAATGAGCGCACCACCGTAAGCCCGCCTATGCCTGAATCGAACACTCCTATGGGCTGATCCGGTGTCAATCTACTCATAATGGTCTCGTCTCTTTCCTCTCCTTTAACAACCTTAAGATGACTTTGTATTCGACGCACAGTCTCTCAAGAGGTGTGTTACGGGTTACTGGTTACTGGTTGACGCAATCAGACACCCCTTTGGCAATGCCTTCGGCTATCTTCTGCCGGTAGGAGGACTGGCGAATCTTCGCCTCTTCTGTCGCGTTGGTCAAGAACCCGCCTTCGATGAGCACGGCAGGCATCGAGCAGCCCTTGAGCACGTAGAACCCGGCCTGATTGAGTCCCCTATCCTTGAATCCGGTCTTGGCCGCTGACGCGTCCTGGATGTAGCCGGCAAGCTCCTCGGACTCCCTCTGAAACCTGTTGGTCAAGAGGGCGGCGATGATATCGTTTAAAACCTTATCCGGGTTGTAGGCCTTCTCGCCGATGTCGTATTTGAGAGATGCGTTCTCCCGCAGAGCCACATTCTTTGCATGTTCAAGCCGGTGCATCCCCAGAAAGTAGGTCTCGAAACCTGAAGGCGAGGAGGATCGGTTGGCGTTGAAGTGGATCGAGATGAACAAATCGGCCTTTTTCTGGTTGGCGAACTTTGTGCGGTCTGCAAGCGGGACGTATTTGTCGGTGGTGCGCGTCATGTAAACGGTGTGTCCCTGGGCCTCCAGAAGCTTCTTTAACCGCAGTGATGTATCCAGGGTTATGTCCTTTTCCTGGGTGCCTTTTTTGCTTACCGCCCCCGGGTCCTTTCCCCCGTGTCCCGGGTCTATCACTATCACCAGCTTGCGCTTTGTCACAGGTTGCGTAACCACCGCCTTGGGAGTAAACGTAACCTGGACCCCGTTGGGTATCCCCTCGGAATAAACGTCGCAATCCTTTGAAAGTTTGAGAGTTATGGTCGTGTGGCTGTCGCGGTTATGCAGACTCACGGAACTAACAAGCCCTGAAGGGGCTATCTGGCTGACCATGGAACCTACAGGCAGCTTGAGGGTTACGCTGGTTGAAGAGTTCTCGACAACCTCGCAGGAGATCGGACCTGAGGCAAGTATCCGGATGGTGGTCGGGTCCGCACCAGAGAGGATGATCTTCTCTATCTTTATATCTTCCGAGGGCTTAAGGTCAGAGGGTTTGACACTGAAGATGCGCTCCAGCATCGCCACCGGGATATAGAGATTTACCCCGTCCCAGCCGATAGGCTCTGGCAGATGGATACCGACCTGATTATCTATAACCACCGTGCGGTTAGCAGCGGTAAAAACGTATGTGTGGCCTGCGTAAACCAGCACCCCTTTCTTCTTCTCGGCAACCCAGGCGTGCCTGGAACCGGTCTTAGCTGCGAACTCGACCAGGGTGATTGACTCCCTGCTCGCATAAGTCACGGTTGTGAACGTCTTGCCTGCAAATGTAACCGTGCCCGCCTCAAGAAAAAACAAGACGAGCAGGGAGAGCACAAACACGCGTCTCATACTCCCATCCTCCTTTGTTCGCGCTCCATGGCGCGGCGTTTAAGCGTGTCGCGCTTGTCAATGGTCTGTTTGCCCCGGCAGAGGCCGATGGTAAGCTTGGCAATCCCGCGGTCCGAGAAGTAAAGCTTTAATGGAATCAATGTATATCCTCGGCGCTGGGTCTTGCCGTAGAGCTTTTTTAGCTCATGGCGATGCAGCAAGAGCTTGCGCTTGCGCCCAGACTCGGGGACGTCAAACGTTGCCTTGCTGTACGCTGCGATGTGCATCCCTACTATGTAAACCTCGCCTCCTTGAATAATGCAGTATGCCTCTGTGATCGAGGCCTGGTGGTCTCTAAGTGACTTAACCTCCGAGCCTTGCAATACGATGCCCGCCTCAAGGGTATCTTCTATGAAGTAGTCGTGCCGCGCCCGGCGGTTCTCCGCGATGACGTTCATGTATAAAGTGTAGTCTGGAAATGGGCTTCTGTCAACCCTTGCGGACTTTTGCGCTCCTCGATTTGGAAAATAAAGGGGTAAAATCGTGCCGCGATTAAAGATAAACACGCTGCAAACTCGTCAGCGCTACATTGCACTCGTCACGATTATGGGGTCCCCGCAAGAGCGCGAAGCGATCTTGTGGGGTAAAAAAAAGCCGGTCAAAAGGTAGTCAAAAGCTACCCAAATGATGGTCAGAAGGTGGTCAAAATTAGAGTGATTTGGGAAGTCTTCTGGGTTTTTTGTCATTTCGAGGTTGGCGAAGATAACCGAAGCTCCGCAGGGCGACGCTCGCGGAGCAATCTATTGCCTTCGGATCGGGTTGCGAGAAGGAAATGCTCCTTTGATTGAGATTGCTTCGACTTCTGGGTGAAGTCTCGCAATGACACCTCCCTCACCCGCCGCTTCTTCGAAGCGTCACCCTCTCCCAAGGGGAGAGGGAATGGTTCTCCTCTCCCTCTGGGAGAGGAGTTAGAGGTGAGGGCAAGGCACTACATC
>JAYELY010000345.1:0-7529 GCA_034717795.1 Caldifarciminota bacterium | reverse complement strand
TCATGCCGAGGGTGAAAGCCTGCTTGAGCGCATCTTCTCCCTTTTAGTCAAAGGCGATCTTCTGAGCGTGTTCTTAGCTGAACTCCGTGGTGTTGACCCTATGCCTGTGGTCTCCATTGAGCGCCTGAAAATGGAGCTTTCGTGAAGGTTCTTATCCCTGCCGGGGGAATGGGTACGAGATTGAGGCCCCACACCCTTTATACACCCAAACCGCTTTTGTTCGTGGCAGGCGACACAATAATCGGGCATATCTTCTCGATCCTGGATCAGCTTGAGATCGAAGAATACCGTATCGTTTACTCGCCGGAAACCTCACTTCCACGTTCGCTCAAGGAGGCATATCCTGACCGCAGCTTTACCTTCTGGGAGCAGGCCGGGCCTTTGGGGCTTGGTCATGCGGTTCTGCAAGGGCTTCCGGAACTCGGCGACGAGCCGATTCTTATACTCCTTTCTGACACCATCATCCCTTTTGATATCCGGGCTGCGCTCTCAAACGTGGCAGAAGATGAAGGCTTTCTGGCGGCCAAAGATGTGGAAGACCCGCGCCGGTTCGGGGTGATGGAGCTTGCCGGAGACTATATCTCGAAGCTCGTAGAAAAGCCTGAGAAGCCGCAGAGCAATCTGGCTATTTCGGGCATCTACTATCTGCCGTCGGCTAAGCGGCTTCGAGAGGCTCTTGAAGAGATGGTTGCTCAGGATCGGCGCACGCAGGGAGAGTACCAGCTTACCGATGCGTTATCCATCCTGATAGATCATGGGGAGAAGCTGAAGCCGGTCAAGGTTGACACATGGCTTGACTGCGGGACCCCTGCCGCACTTCTTGAAGCAAACCGGGAACTTTTAAAGCTCAAAAGCCGAGTGGTTCCTTTTAAGGACTCCTTGATCAAGCCGCCATGCTGGATCGGTGACGACATAACCATTGAGAACTCCATCATCGGCCCGAACGTATCCGTGGATCAGGGCGCGGTTATCCGCAACTCGATCGTCTCCGAGTCCATCATCAACGCAGGTGCTCAGGTTGAGGGGATGGTTATCAAAGATACTATAGTAGGGGAGAGGGCTGTTCTTAAACGCCCCACACTTTCATCTGACTTCGGCCCGTTCTCTCGCCTTGAGGGTTTCTAGCGCCTCGCCCGCAACGTAGATAGATCCGGAGATTACAAGGAGGTCTTCCTCGTTAAGGGAATCGAGTATCAGGTTTACACCCTGCTTAACCGAATCGGAAGGATGACAATCGGGATGAACCTTACGACAGAGATTCAGCAGTCGGTTTTTAGATTCAGCCCTGGGCAGATTGGCCTGCGTAACATAGATTTCACTGAAGAACGGGGCCAGGGTCTCAATAATCCTGCGTTTGGGTTTGTGTTGGGTGATGCCGATCAAGAGTACCCGGCGGGGATAGCTTACGAAGTGCTTGTTCAGGGTTTTCCTTAAGGTTGCTGCGGATTCGAGATTATGGGACATGTCCAGGATTACGGTGGGGTTTTCTCTGATGATCTCGATGCGCGCGGGCAGCTTTAAGTCTGCAAGACTTTTATGGATCTTTTTCTCTTTGATTTCAGGGATCAGGATTTCTGCGGCGGCGATCGCGGCTGCAGCATTCTCCATCTGGTGGACGCCGAGGACAGGCAGCTTGAATTCGGCATCCATTTTGATTCCTCGGTAGTGCATCCTTATGCCTTCGATCTTTTCCTCGATCAGCCGGGCGCTGAAATCTTCACCCCACCATAAGCCTCGTGCTGCGGTTTCCTTAACGGCCTTCTTTATTAGCGATCTTACAAGAGGCCTTTGAGCGGCTATTATTGCTGGCCTGTCCTTTCTCAGCACCCCGCACTTCTCTTGGGCGATCCTTTTTAAGGTCTTGCCAAGCATCTTGGTGTGGTCGTAGCCGATGCGTGTTATTACCGAAAGCTCCGGCTCGGTTACGTTGGTTGCATCCAGCCTGCCGCCCACACCTGTCTCCACTACATTGACGGTGGTTCCCTCTTCCATGAAGTAAAGGAAGGCTGTGGTGGTCAGGGCCTCGAAGAAGGTTATGCGCGGCTCGTGCTTGCAGATCGCAGGCTTAAGCTCATCCAATATGGAAGCGAAGCGAACGGCAGGTATCTGCCGCTCGTTCACTCTTATCCTCTCCCGATAATCCAGAAGATGAGGCGAGGTGTAAAGCCCAACCTGTTCGCCGTGTGCTTGTAGAATCCTTGCGAGCATGATGGCGGTAGAACCCTTGCCCTTGGTCCCGGCGATCAGCACCACTCGCTTTAATCGTCCCTGTGGATTGTCTATCTTTCTCAGGAACTCAAGAAAGTTGTCCAGTTTGAACTCATAGTTGCGGTAAACCCAGCGTTCGTAGTCTATCAGGGATGAAAGGAACCCTATGGCCTGGCGATAGTTCACGACTGGATTTTTATCTTCTTCAGCCTAACCCGAGGTGACCGAGACCCTCTCTATGGCCATGTAGGGCAGCAGGTAGGAGTAGACCTTGGTAAGCTTTTTACTGATTCCGCTGATCGTGGTGATGGCGTCGAACACGTTGCCTGCGATCATTGTGTTGGTGACCGGATTTGCCAGCTTTCCGTTCTTTATGTAGAACCCGCCCTTGACCGTACCTGAAAAGTCTCCTGAGACCGGGTTGGTGTTTCCGGAAAAGCGCGTAACGAGTATGCCTTCCTTGATCTCGCGGATAAGTTCTGCTTTGGTCGCCTCGCCAGGGGATATCACCAGATTTGTGGTACCGATTCCGGGTAGAGATCGGTACCCGCCCGAGGCGTGGCCGGTTGTGGCTCGTCCCTCGCGGTTCGCGGTGTAGGAGTTGTATAGATAGCTTGCGAGCTTTCCATCCTTTATGATCGACAACTTTCGGTGAGGCTGTCCCTCCCGGTCGAATGCCGAGGATGAAAGGCCTCCGGCAAGTAGCCCGTCGTCTGTGATGGTCAATCCCATCGAAGCTATCTTCTTATCCAGTTTACCTGCAAGTTTGCTCATGCCTTTCTGGACATTGTTGGCGTTGATCGAGGATAAGATCGGACCCAGAAGCGTTTCTGCGACTGCATGTGGGGAGAAGAGCACCGTTCCCGTAAACGAACGGGCGGGTTTTGCGCCCAGAGAGCGGATCACGTTTTGTGCGAATCGCCTTGCCAGGGGTTCTATCTCGATGCCTGTAAGCCTCAGTGAACCGTCAAACTGGAAATCGAAGGCCGAGACCTCATTTCTATCCCTGGCCATCCCCATGATCATGGCGGTGATTGAGCTTCCCTGCTCGGATGCCGCCAGGCCGTTGGAATTGAAGATTGCCTTCTCGCCCGTGTTGACAAACACGCCGCCTGAGTCAACAGTTACCCTTCTGTCGTAGTCATTGGCGGCTTTAAGCAGCCGCTTGGCCATGGCGATAGCCTCTTTGAGTGGCAGCTCTGCCAGCCTTGGATCGTAAAGTCCTTTAAGGGCAGATAGCTTGCGTGGCTCCGGGATAATCTGGAACTTGTCGGTAAGATTTGCCGAGGCCAGTGCAAGTGCCTTCGCGCACAGTTCATCAAAGTTTGCCTCATCAAGGCTGTTGTCCGAGGCAAAGCCGAGTCTTTTATTCCTGATGACCCTCAGGCCGATTCCTTCTCCAGGATGGGATTTGGCGGTTTTGATCCTGTTGTTCTCAAGCCATACCTCACGGTCTTCAAACCCCTGACCGAACGCCTCGGCCTGGTCTGCGCCCTTGGCAAGAGCGCAGCGGACGAGTTCTTCCAGCCTGTCAACCAACTCAGCCATGACGACCTCCGATTATCGCCTCGCAGCGAACGTAGGCTCCTCCTGCATCTACCTTTGCTCTCTGGAACTTGCCGCAGTGGCCAGCACCTAAAGCCCAGCGAAACTCATTACTGATTGCGTCAACGCTTGCCAGGACATCGAAAGCGTTGCCTGAGATAGTAACGCCGCGGAAGGTTTTCTTTCTCTTGCCCTTCTCGATCAGGGTCGCTTCCTGCACCCCGAACATGAACTCGGCGTTGGCGTCGGCCTGACCGCCGCCCGCGCCTTCAAGAAGAAGCGCCCGGTCGGTGGAAGCCAAAAGCTCGGCAAGGCTCATTTTCCCAGGCTCGATGTATGTGTTGCGCATCCTGATAATAGGTTCGTCAGAGTACTCGAACGCCCTGGCGTTGCCTGTGGGAGCGACCCCGAATGAAGCCGCACTCTCCCGGTTGTGAAGGTAGGATTTGAGTATTCCGTTCTCGATAACCACGGTACGTTCGGTCATAACCCCTTCGTCATCCACAAGAAGAGTCCCTGAGGCACCCGGTATGTGAACCGAAGGCCCGGAATCTGCCAGGGTAACAATCTCGCTTGCAACACGCTGGCCGATCTTGCCTTTTGTTATCGCTCCTGACAGCACGAAGTCGGCCTCGACGGTATGGCCTATGGCCTCGTGGGCTATCAACCCCACCATCTCCGGGCTGAGGATCACCTTCATTCGTCCGCCCTTTGGGAACTCCGCGGAGAGAAGCCTTTGGGCGCGCTTGACCGCTTTTTCCACGATCTCTTCTGCCGCTCCGTATCGCCACAGGTCCTTCCAGCCTCCGGTGACTCCTGCAAATTCAGAGGCGGTTACCATGTTCGTTCCTTCTTTAGCCACCACGGTTATTCGGAACTCCGGCTTCGCGTCAGTGATAAGTGCTGCCGCGCCGTCCGAGGTAACGATGGCCTTCTTGTCCAGGTACTCGATGTAAGCGGATGATGCCGAGACCACCTTTTTAGACCGCCGCGCCTTGGCTTCGGCCTCCTTTACCAGCTCCAGCTTCTCCTCCAGAGAGTAGTTTTCCAACGGGTCTTCAACAGGCGGTCTGAACTCTCCCTTGGCCAGTTTTGCTTTGGCCAGTGTTTTTTTTCGCTTGCTCATGGCCTTGGCCGCGGTTGCGGCGTCACCTATCGCTCGCATGATATCCGCGCGCTTGCTGCCCGGGGTAGAGGAAAATCCCCACCGACCCGCGTCCAGCAGCCGCACACCCACGCCCGCAAGATGATTAGCCTGCGCCGCCTCTGGTTCCCCCTTGCGAACCGCGACCGCGTTCACCCTGCGATCGTGGTAACGCAGCTCGGCGTAGTCCGCTGGCACATGCGCCAGAATCTCCTTGAGATAGCTGATCATACGTCCTCCTACAGACCCTAAAGAGGTTTACCTTCTTGGAATCCGCGTGGATTTTACTCTATCACAGATGGACTGTCAAACCCCGTTTGCATCACACTCCTTCCAACTCCTTAAGGATTTTTTCCAGCCCCGCTTCGTCTTCGATCAGGACCTTTCTTGATTTGCTTCCCTCGTAAGTACCTACGATGCCTGCCTGCTCCAGCTGATCGATGATTCGTCCGGCTCTGGCCCAGCCCACGTTCAGGCGGCGCTGAAGCATCGATACAGAGGCTTCCTTGTGGCGCATCACCAGCCTTGCCGCCTCTGCAAAGAACTCGTCTGTTTCCTCCAGATCACCCCGTCGTTCCATCTCTTCACGGATGGGCTCAAGATCCTCCATTTCAGGATAGTAGCGGCCTTCGATGGATGCAAGGATTTCAGGGGAGATGATCTCTGCCAGACGCTTTCGTTTGACCTCATAAAGAGGTTCTGCCGGATCGAGCAAAGGGTCGAGAAGATCTGCGGAGATAACGGCATCGGAAAGCTCCGTTGCTTTTTCTTCGCCTAACGATGGGGTTAACATCGCCCTAAGCCTTGCTTGCGCCAGCCTTTCTACTATCCTCTTTACCTCACCTGTGGATACGAATGAACCGTGAAGCCTGACCGGCTCCCCTTTACCGGGCGGCAAGAACAGCATGTCTCCTTGACCTAAGAGGGCCTCTGCACCGTTCATATCCAGGATTGTCCTTGAATCGGTCTTTGACGCCACCTGAAACGCTATCCTTCCTGGGAAGTTTGCCTTGATAAGCCCGGTGATTACGTCAACCGAGGGCCTCTGGGTTGCGAGCACCAGGTGGATTCCCACCGCTCTGGCCATCTGGGTCAGCCGAATGATTCGATGCTCGATCTCAGAGGGTGCGGTCAGCATAAGGTCTGCCAGCTCATCTACCACCACTACGATATATGGCTTCTTCTTCTTTTTTTCCTTCTCAGCATACCGGTTGTAACCTGAGATATCGCGAACCCCTACGCGGGAAAACTCCTTGTAGCGCCCCTCCATTATTCGCACCATGAGTTCAAGGCTATGAGTTGCCTTGCGTGGATCAACGATGGTGGGCTGAATCAGATGTGGAATCGGGTTGTATACCGGGAGTTCAAGCCGCTTGGGGTCTATGGCCATGAACCTAACCTGGTGCGGAGAGGACTTGATGAGCATGCTGGAAAGGATGCTGTGGATGCAGACCGATTTACCCGAGCCGGTGGTTCCTGCGATCAAAAGGTGGGGGATGGATGCCAGGTCAGCCACCAGGGGGGTGCCGGTGATTGTGGTGCCAAGGGCGATGGTCAGGGGGGCAGACGAATCCTTGAAATCCTTTGAGCCAACAACCAGTCTCAAGGTAACGGTCTTGCGGGCGCGGTTGGGTATCTCGATACCTACCGCCGATTTACCCGGGATGGGCAGGATGCGGATGCGCTCGGCCTTGAGCGACAATGAGAGATCGTCTGCAAGACTCATGATCTTGGATATCTTTATTCCCGGCGCAGGATGGAACTCATACCGGGTGATGACCGGACCGGGGATGATGTCGCCCACCTTGCCTGTCACCTCGAACTCCTCAAGGCGTTTGATCAACACCTTTGCACCCTCGCGTGCCTCGCGGTCAGGCAACGCCTCCCAGTCCTCGGGAACAGGATCAAGAAGCTCTGCAAGCCCAAGCTCCTGGGGGGAGACCTCCCTTGCGGGTATACGAACGATGCGCTCGGTTACCCCCTTAGGTGGTTCAGCCCCCTTTGGCACCTCCTCTTTTTCAACTTTTACTACCTCAGCTTGCAGCTCTTCCTGTTCTCGCCTTGCTTCCTCAGCTTTGGCCCTTTCCGCCATGAGAGCTGCGCGTTTTTCGCTGCGTTCTTCTCGAGCGGCCCTGGCACCCTCTAGTGCTTTTACAAAAAGTTTGTGCAAATTGATGTCAAAAATGAGAACGATGGATGCCAAAAGGAAGAAGCCAAGGATAAAGCCCAGTCCCAGCCGTCCCACAAGGCTTGTCAGATATTCGAATGTCAGGGTTCCAATCCTTCCGGCAAGACTCATGGATTCAAGGGTCTTGCCGGCGGTGTTTCGGAGAGGGAAGAGCGGTACCTTATGGAAGTAACCCAGGGTGATTTCTACGAAGAATGCAAAGCCCAGCAAACTCAGTGTGGTTAGGACCAGTCTCTTCAAAGGTCTGCGCAGCAGACGGTTGATGCCCCATAATAAGAGAAGTAAGGGAAGAAGATACACGATGACCCCAAGCCACGCGTAGAGTTCACGCGCCAGAAGAAAACCCAGCATGCCGCCCCAGTTGGAAGGGTCCTGCATTGTAGCGGTTGCCTTGAAGCTCGCAAGGCTTATGATCACGAACCCGGCAAGAAGCAGGAGCAATAG
>JAYELY010000344.1:0-1501 GCA_034717795.1 Caldifarciminota bacterium | reverse complement strand
GGTATCGCCCAGGTGGATACAGCAACCATTACCCTCGTCCTGGACTTTCCGACCGGCAGCAGGCTTTCGGTTATTGAGATTGGTGACCCTGATAGCTTTTATGTCTTAACCAAGTCTGGCGGCTACTTCTATCTTGTGAAAGATTACGAGCCTGGGGAAGGCAAGCTGTTCAGGTTCTATCCTATAAAAGAAGACGAAAAGCCAAAGTTGAACCTTAGGGGTGAGTGTAAAGAAAGCGCCGTAGCTTCAGGGTTCACGCAATCGTTAAGTGGGGGAGGAAATCCGGTCGCAGTTCTTACATGGGAATGGATGAACTACAAGCCCTGGGATCTCACAAAGATGGAGTTATGGAAACAGAACCCATATGACACGGAGTGGGTTTGCGCAGTGGACACACACCCGACGGACCGCAGAGCATATACTTTTACTTACCCGATGCCGTGTGACTCCTGCTGTGTTCGATTCCTGGAGGTAGGCTACCATGTCAGCGGCGACACCATCACCTGGCCGACTGAGCTGGAGGGCGTGGTAGGCACCAAATCTAATATGTATATGGTATGCTGTCCGAATGATTACGGCGGCTGCCCTGACCTTTACACCTTTTTCTACCAGGATACCGCCGTCTCGCCCGGATACCTATTCTTGGAAAACAACACCATCCTGCCGCACTCCGAGCACTATCCGCAGATGGACGAGGATCTTCTGAGGCTTGATGTGCTCAACGACTCGCCAGACCACTACTACATGAGCATCGTAGAGAACGACGATGAGACCAGCTACCTTGATCAGGCTAAGCTCTGGGTGGTGGATCACGACGAGGGCACGCAGGTTGCCACATCTGCGGACGATTCCATCTACGTCTACTCTGAGATGGCCGCGCCGACATACTGTAAGGACAACGGCAACAACGACCGGCTTGACGAGGTTCTCTGGGAGGATACGCTCAGTTACGGCGGGCCGGAGGGCTCCTACCTTATTGTGAAGTTCGACGAGGTGGAGTGGGCGCACAAAGGGCTTCTTTTGAGCCTGGGTGACTGGGAGTCTGGACCCACACCTGCACCAAAGAACTACCTTTCGATTCCTCAGGAGCCGGGCGGCGGCGGGAGTTGGGACTCGCTTGGCGTGGCCTACGGACGCATGAACCTCTCGCGGTGGATGGTTGACGTATCTGACGTTGACAGCTTGGTCTTCCGCATCATGTGCAAGGGGAACGACACCACGTTCATAGACCGCATCGCGCTGGTCAAACTCGAAGGCTCCGGCTGGTCCAAGCAAGAAGCAGCCCTCAACTCGGCAGTGAGACATAGCCCTCCTCCAGCAGGAACAGATAATGTAAAAATGGGGCTTACGTTTCAGGACACCTTCTACATAACTTTAGGTGTACTATGCAACCAACTGCGTCTCATGTTGGCCTTCGTCCCGAACGGCGGGACTGTCGTCTAGTTTAGGTTGTCTGATTATAGACAATTTCTGATAGGGCGTCAAGTACCCGATTCCTCCG
>JAYELY010000343.1:0-7748 GCA_034717795.1 Caldifarciminota bacterium | reverse complement strand
GGCGATCGCGGTGGATCACATGACACTCGCCGCGGTGGATCAGGGGCTCGGCTCGTGCTGGATCGGGGCTTTCTACCAGGAGGACGTAAGAAAGATCCTTAAAATCCCCGACGAGTATAAGGTGGCCGCTCTGTTAACATTGGGCTACCCACGCGATCAGGCACGCTTCAAGAACCGCAAACCGCTTGATGAGATAGTCTGCTACGAAGGCTGGTCATAACCTGTCGTGGCCTTGGTTGGGGATTATTAAAATCGTCTCATCCTCTTCTTGCAAGCGAATGTAGATAGCTGCTCGGAACGCCATTAGTACTATACCCGCCAGTACCCCCATCCCTGAGGTGCCCACCAGGAGCCAGGACCAGTTCCTGAAGGCCTCATAGGAGGGCTCGGAGAAAACCGTCGGCGCCAGGAGACGCCTGGGAAGAGGAATCAACCATCGCATAACCAATTCAAACGGCAAAACCAACAGTAACACCCTCCAGAAATGTGGTGCAACCCTCCTCCAGCTTCCTCCGACGGCAGCAAACAATCCCTTCCTCTCCACCACCAGGATAAAGGGGACCAGCAGGAAAAAAACGAAGGTGACGAAGGTCACCACCTCCCATATTACAAAAACCAACCATTGCACCCAAAGGGAGGATTCATCGAATAACACCCAAAGAAATGAAAAAGCACATGAGACAGCATCCCATAGCAAGTACCATATGGCCAGGAAAATCAAAGCCTTAAAGCTCACCCTGAGAAAACTCAGTCTCTTTTGTGGTTTCGGTTCGGTCAATATGTTAACTTCCATCCCTATAACCCAACTCAAAAGGAGATTTGCTCCTATAATCGCGGCAATAGAAACAAACACAAACCAGTAACCCTCATGCCAGAACCGGCCTGTGTAAAGGTGTCTACACAGTTCGGAAATGTCGTTAGCAACAGGAAGATCGAAACGCTTTATGAGATAACTGGCAGCAACCAGGAACACACTATGGATCGCCTCAATCAAAAGAAGCTTCCACCACTGGCGCTTGAATATATCCCAGACAAGACGAACAGTACCGAGGACGGGCAGGCGGTATCCCTCCATCCCCTCGTTTTTGGATTCTTTAACCCTCCTCAACTATCCTCCACGCCCCAAGGGTGAAGAGAAGCTTGAGCACGTCTATGGTGGTGCGTACCCGCAGGCCGGCATATTGCTCGCCCCAGCCGCCGTCTTCGGCCTGAAGACTCACGAGTCGTCTTTTGGCATCCTTTAGAATCTCATGCTCCGAGGCTATGCCTGCATCAAGCAGACAGGAGGCCTGGAGTGCTATGAGTCTGGGTTCACAGGAGCGGGTGAAGTTGGCAAGCGCGTAGAGGAGCGCCTCCTGCACCAGACCGCACTCTGGACCGTCAAGCAGGGCGAAGAAACCGAGTGCCAGGAAGTGAATCGCCGGAGAAGAGGTAAACCGGCTTCCCTGGCCGCGCAGGCTAAGCAAGTAGTTGCGCACCAATCTGGTCTCGCGGCTTTCAAGCTGTCCTATGCGGCATAGCTGACGGCCCACGTATGCAGAAAGCCAAAGCCTCCCCCATTCACCGCCCATCTCGTGCCCAAGCTCAAGCTGGGAGCAGCTTTCCTGCCAGTAACCGTCCGGGTGCTGCCGGGAGCGAATAAACCCCACTGCCCTGCGGCAAACAGGAGAGGATACAACCCCAAACTCGCTCGCGTAGCCCAGTATCTTGGCCGTTTCTGCAATATTTGACGGCTCCGCATACACCAGATTTATTGGGTAGCCGCCGTCTGTGTTCTGGTAGGCTCCCAGGAGCCAGGCGGCCATCGTGTCGTCGCGCTCCCCCTTGAAAAGGAATCTGCTGCGGTAGCGGTCAAGATCGGTTCCTTCGAGTTCGATGTACTCCAGGGCGTCTTCTACACGCAGCATTCTTCCTCCGGTGCAGTGTAGACAAAAACCCATCCAAAGTCAAGCACGTGGTGCGAACATTCAGGTTTGCTTCCCAGCTCAACGGCTACGGAGTGAAATACCCACCTCGATGATTCAGGGCCTAAACGAAGACGAAACATCCTTATGAGTTGCCGTTCGGGGTCCCCGCAGCGTTACGAAGCAACGACGTTGGGTGTCGTTATATCCTGAACAGGTAGACTATCTTGGCGTAAAGGGTTAGTTCGTCGACCTGTAGTGAACCGGACGAGCCGTCCAGGTTGACTGACGACGCGAGGTACAGGTAGCTTAAAGGAGCGACCTCCCAGGTTGCCAAAAGCTGCTGCGTGTAGCGTTGGGCGTCGGTGTTCTGCTGGAGATTGAGCCTGAAGCTGAGCTTACGGGTGGCGGTGTAGCGCAGTGACTCGCCCGCGGTCCAGCGAAAGGCGTTGAGAGGATCAAGTTCCCACGACTCCTGATAGGTAAAGAACATCGTACCGTAGGCGGAAAGTACCACATTGTGGGCCGGACGCCACGAGATGTTGGGGCTGACCGTGGCAATATGCCCGAAATACTGGGGCAGGTAATTCTGGTAGACATACTGATCACGAACGTTAAACCAGGTTCCCCCGAACAGGCTTTTAGTTCCGTCCGACGAAAATCCTCCGCCAAAGCTCCTGACCCAGCGCAAGGTGCTGTCTTCCTGGTAGTAATTGTAGGACACCGAACCGCTCACATTGGTATGCCAGTTGTTGGAGAACGATCCTCCAATTGACATCCATGAGCTGTAGGACATGAGAGTATCCTCCAGGTTTTTACCCATCGAGGGTCCCATGTTGACGTGCAGCGAACGCAACACCCCTTGCCCCCAGGAATCGTTATACCCGACGTTAGCGCTCGCCCAGGTGTGGCCGGGACGATCCAGGTAGCCGACAGCGGAAAGATCGGCCAGGCTGTCGGTATAGGAGGCGCTGGCATGGAGGTTGAATCTGCCGGATTTGCCGAATCCCAGAATCCCCATCGGGCCGCCCGGCTGCGCCGTGTCGGAATGAAAGGAGTACAATCCCTCCCCATTTACGTACCAGTCGTCTGCAATGGAAAGATCAAGATCGCAGCCCAGGACGCGATCGCCCTGATGGATAGTGCCAAATTGTTCGCGAGAGGTCGCAATAACACCAACCTTGGAGCGCGCAAACAGATCCTGGCTCACCCTGGCGATCGAGTAAAGCGATCGAGGCTCAATTGTCTCTGTCCCGTAATAATCATAGCGGGCTTCATCGGTGTAGACCTCGATGATTCCCACTTCGGTGCCTGCAATCTTGCCGGTGAATTTGGCTCCACCCCAGATGGGAACCTCTGAGCCGTCGGTCAGCTTGGCTCCGATGCGCCGGGTGTAGACCGGGGTAAAATACCCCAGGTTGAACAAATCTGCCCCCTCGGTAAAGAAAGGCCTGCGTTCGACAAGGTAAGTCTCGTATCTGCCGAGGTTTATTCGTTCCGGGTCGGCCTCTATCTGCCCGTAGTCAGGAAAAGTGGTTACGTCCAGGGTAAGGTTGGAAAGCATCACCCACTTGATATCGAGCCCGGCAACCCCGGCTGTCATGGGAAGAAATGTAATCGCCGAATCCAACACATCCGGTCCCCTCGCGCGAGCGGTTTGGGTGAAATGTGGCAGAAACTCCATGTGCAGACCGGGCTTGACCCCGCGGATGCCGGCAAGTTCGCCGAAGCGATCCACCCTGGTGCCTGTGCCTTTATCAGCAGGCTGGTAGTCCGCCCAGACGACCCTCTCGCACTTTGCATCCATCCACCGGGATACACAAAGCCCCCACACCTGCTCCTCCTTGGGCGCAAACCGCAGGGTCTTGAATGGAATCGCAATCTCGGCAAACCAGCCGCAGGGCTCGATACTGGCCTCGGCATACCACACCCCGTTCCAGGCGTAATCATAGCCCCAGCCGCCGTCGGTTATATGGACATCCTTTTGGATGCCCAGAGGGTTTACCGAAAACCGGTAGGCGTTTCGGTCGTCGTTGTAGGTGTCGATGGATATGGTAACGTCGTCTCCGTCTCCTCCCGACTCCCGTGGCACAAGCCTTGCCACTACCTGACCGGGTTCTTTATAGTAACAGAAGCAGCCGAAGTAGATGGCATCCTCGTCGTAGCAGACCACCACCCGTGTAGACTCCGACGCCTCCCCGCACATCTCCGGATAGTTCTCCATGAAATCGGTAAATCCCGGATTCTCGCGCCAGCACGCCTCGTCAAGCACCCCGTCGATCTTGGGAGGTTCCGAAACCCGCACCGCCTGGGCGGTTCTGCCCGCGAACAAGTAAAGGACTAAAAAGATCACCTGTGCCTCTTTATCAAGAAGTTAACCGATCGTCATGTATCTGTAAGTTCAGAAATATACATCACTTGAGACAGATGTCAAGCTCGGCATTCCTTGTGGGGTGATTTTATTGGGGTAACTTATCGGGGTCCACGCGGAGGAACGAAGTTGCTTCGCGGGGTGAAAAGATGGAACGGGTTGAAGTTGGTTTTGTAGTCGTAGTGATCCACCCCTTCGGCGCGCTTGAGACCGCCCACGATCAGGTAGGTGATCGGAGTGAACAGAATTTCCACTCCCACCTTGAAGATATAGTTGGAGATGATGAGGGAGAGGAGTTCCGAACCGCGGAAAGCGCCCAGGAATGCAACCAGGATGAACACCCCGGTATCAACCCCCTGACCTACCAGGGTTGAGCCGATGGTGCGCATCCACAGGAAACGTCCTTTGGTCCAGACCTTCATCTTTGCCAAAACGAACGAGTTGGAGAACTCGCCCGCCCAGTAGGCAACGAGGCTTGCGGCGACAATGCGGGGCGTGAATCCTAAGACCTCATAATAGGCTGAGGTGGATGGACCGAAGCCGGCCCAGGGCAAAAGGCCGATGAGCATCAGAAGCCCGGACATCAGAGCGTTGGCTCCAAAACCGACCCATATCACCCGCCTGGCCCGGGCGTAGCCGTAGACCTCGGTCAGGACGTCGCCGAAGATGTAGGCCAGAGGGAAGAGCAACGTGCCCGCGTCGAAGGTAAAAAACCAGATCTTGACTATCCGTGCGGCGGAGGCGATGTTTGATACCAGAAGCACGGTCACGAACGCCGCCATCACCAGATCGTAGTAACGGAAGCGCTGCGGTGATTGGAGAGTTTCGCCCTTAGTCATGGATTAAGGATATGGAGGGATTGGCGGAAGTCAACTAAGTAATTGACCAAGGGTTGACATGTAACCTGATTGCGTTAAAATATTTGTGGAAGTAAACTTGTGCGTTCATACGTTTACTTTACGACTAGGAGGAGTAATGCTTGGTAGATGGAAAGAGATTGTTGTTCTATGGTTTCAGGGCAAGAGGTTCGAAGACCATGCCTTGGAGATCAGTGCACTTGGTGAGCTAGAGCAGTTTCAAAAGATAGTAACTGAGACGGCTGAAGAATTATGGCGTGCTGTTAACCCTGGGCGTAAGAACTTACCGCGCCACTTTGAAAAACGTACACAGTTATATTTACGTGGCTCAATAAAAGAAGGCGAAAGCACAGGTTTGAGCTTGCAAGCACGAGCAGAACCGCGTTCAAAGGATTTAACTAAGGATTTATTTGATAAGGAATTTGAGGAAATTGAAAATGCAGTGAACGCAGTCTTGGAAATTTACAAAACTCAAGAAAATGACGAACCCTTACCGTACAATTTGAGTCAAGTAACACTCCAAGATTATCAAAAGTTTGGCCAAACTCTTAGAAAAGACGAATCAATAAAACTTAGTAAGACGTCGGTTTTGAAACCCCAATACGTTGAAGTTACTCATAGAACCCGTAAAAGGTTAAGTCGTTTTATAGAGGAACAATACGAAGATCAAGTTGATGTAAGCGGAGAGGTTAAAGAAGCAGACGTTAGGCAAAACCGTTTTCAATTGTGGTTAGATGAAAAGACATGTGTCACGGTCAAATTCTCACCAGAACAAGAGGATCAAGTAACAGAAGCCCTTCGAAAACACCGTTCTGTTCGCCTCCAAGTTAAAGGTAGAGGTAAGTTCTCCCCTCAAGGGAAACCTGAGAATATAGAAGAAGTAACTGAGTTAAACCTCCAAGCGGCAGGAGAAATTCCTTTTGATGAAACAGCTCGTCCTATTGAAGATATTCTGATGGAGTTGGCGAGTCAAGTTCCTGAAGAAGAGTGGGATAAGTTACCTAAGGATGGAGCGAAAAATCTCGATCACTATCTTTACGGAACACCTAAAGAATGAAAACCGTTTTTGCAGATGCATGTTACTGGGTTGCTATTGCCAACCCTAAAGACCCATTAAGGGAAGCTGCACTTAAAGCAAAGGAATCCTTAGGCGATAAAGTGAGAAAGATAACTACGGACGAAGTATTGGTGGAATTCTTGAACTATCTATCTGGACATGGGGATCATCTTCGGAACATAGCTGTAAAAATGGTAAGGGCAATCTTGGCTGATCCCAATGTGAAAGTATTTCCACAAACACGTACATCTTTCGAACACGGGCTCAAGCTGTATGAAGATCGGATTGATAAAAGCTACAGCTTAACCGATTGTATTTCTATTAACACTATGAAGTCTGAATCCTTAACCGAAGTTCTAAGCCAAGATAAACACTTCAAACAAGAAGGCCTTTACAAGCTAATGTAGCGAAGAAATCCTACTCCGGCAACCTAGCCAGTCGCTCAAGCACCCGCTTCCGGCCCAAAAGCTCCATACAGTCGAAAAGGGGCGGGCCGACCGTTCTTCCGGTTACGGCAACGCGCACCGGGTGGATGATGAGTCCGGCCTTGATGCCCAACTCCTCAACCAGCTCACGTAACACCACCTCTGCGGTTTCTTTATTGAACTCGGGGAGTGCCTCCAGCTTTTCGCGATAGAGATTGAGTCTCTCCTTGGCTCCCTCCGGGTCCTTGCGGAAATGCTTGTTAAGACCTTCCTCGTCATAGGTGAGTTCGTCGGATACGTAAGGGAGCAGGCCCTCGTAGACCTCAGCAAGGGTGCGGGAACGCTCTGCGATAAGAGGTAATGCCCTGGATAAAAACTCGGCGGAGGAGTATTCGGCAGGCAGACTGATCTTCTGGAACTCCAGCCAGTCCTTAAAAGCTGCAAGGAGTTGTTCAGTACCAAGAGATCGCAGGTACTCCCCGTTCATCCACTCAAGCTTCTGCATATCGAATATCGCGTTGGAGGTGTTGATGCGTTCTATGCTGAAGAGTTTCACTAACTCCTGACGCGGTATGATCTCCCGGTCTCCGCCAGGCGACCAGCCCAGAAGTGCCAGGAAGTTGACCATCGCGTCGGCAAGAAAACCCTGAGCGCGAAACTCTTCTAAGGACATCGCACCGTGCCGCTTGGACAGTTTTTTCTTGTCTTCGCCGAGGATTAAAGGCAGGTGCGCAAATTCAGGCATCTCCCAGCCGAAGGCGTTGTAAAGAAGTATCTGCTTGAAGGTGTTTGAGATGTGTTCCACCGCGCGCAGCACGTGGCTGATCTTCATGAGATGGTCATCGGCCACCACCGCGAAGTTGTAGGTGGCAACCCCGTTGGAGCGCATTATCACAAAGTCGTCTATGTCCTTGTGCTCGCGGGTGATAGCACCGTGGATGAGGTCAGTGAACGTGGTGGAGCCTTCCGGGATAAGGATGCGGATGGCGGGCTTGATTCCTTCCGCTTCGAACTTCTTCCTCTCCTCCTCAGAAAGGGCAAGACACCTGCGGTCATACCTCCAGGCGCGCCGCTGAGCCTCGGCTTTCTTCCGTTCTTCCGCAAGTCTTTCAGGCGTGCAGTAGCATTTATAGG
>JAYELY010000342.1:0-1524 GCA_034717795.1 Caldifarciminota bacterium | reverse complement strand
CGGTTCAGAAACTTGTTCTCCTGCGCTGAGGAGCTGCGCACCCGCGAGGTTCTTTTAAGAGGGTGCTTTTGAAAACGTGAAGGGTCCTGGCGAGAGAGGTTGATAACGATCGGGCCGATTTGCGGCATGGTTTTTGCGGGAAAGGTTATTGATCTTGCAGCCGCTTAAGATCCCTCTAAAGGCCTACAGAAAACTTGACATGGATTCCATTTGGAGTATGCTTCCGCCCAAGGGTTAATGTGAAGCTGCTGGAGTATCAGGCAAAGGAGTTTTTCGCTCGGGCCGATATACCCATCCCCCAGGAGCAACTTGTGTTTTCCGCTGCTGAGGCGAGCACTGCCACCCGGGAGATAGGTCTGCCATGTGTGCTTAAGGCACAGGTAGGCGTTGGCGGTCGGGGCAAGGCCGGAGGAGTCAAACTCGCACACACGATGGAGGAGGTCGAATCCCACGCGGATGCGATTCTGGGCATGGAGATCAAGGGCGAACGAGTTGAACGCCTGCTATGCTCTGAAGCTATTGATTTCTCAAAGGAGTTCTACGCCAGCGTTACCACCGACCGAACCAACCGCACGCTTCTCTTGATGGTCTCTCCTGCCGGAGGGATTGATATAGAAGAAGTTGCGCGCACTACCCCCGAGAAGATATTAAAGATTCCAGTAGACCCACTGCTCGGCCTTCAGGCGTATCAGACCCGCAGGGCGGCGATGTTCCTCTCGGATAAGGGGGAGATCAAGAAACAGATCGCTGCCATCCTTACCAAGCTATACGAGATGTACGTTGCAAACGACCTCTCGCTTGCCGAGATCAATCCCCTGGTGGTTGCCTCGGACGGCAAGGTCACAGCGCTGGACGCCAAGGTGATCGTAGACGACAACTCCCTTTTCCGCCACCCGGAATTCGAGGGCTACCGCATCCTCTCCGAAGACGAGACGCTTGAGCAGGAGGCCAAGGGTAAGGGGCTTTCATACATCAAGCTTTCAGGCAACGTGGGCTGCATAGTTAACGGTGCAGGGCTTGCAATGGCCACCATGGACCTGATCAAGCGCTACGGCGGGGAGCCTGCAAACTTCCTGGACGTTGGTGGCTCATCCTCGCCTGACAAGATGATTGCGGCGATTGATTTCGTAACCCGGGACCGGGGCGTCCGCTCGATATTCGTGAACATCTTCGGCGGCATAACCCGTTGCGACGATATAGCCAAGGGCCTTCTTGAGGCGACGAAAAACGCCCCCCTCCCATTACCTGTGGTCGTCAGGCTAACAGGAACAAACGAGGATGCCGCGCGCAAGATGCTTGAAGGAACCAGCTTCATCCCTGCACGAGACATGGCGGACGGGGTCAAGAAGGCTATAGAAGCTGCTGGAGAAGACTGATGGCGATCTTTGTGGACGAGAATACGCGTGTGCTGGTGCAGGGGATAACCGGACGCGACGGCCTGTTCCACGCCGGGAAGATGCGGGATTACGGTACCAATGTGGCGGGCGGCGTGACGCCCGGCAAGGGCGGCCAGACGGTTGAAGG
>JAYELY010000341.1:0-1532 GCA_034717795.1 Caldifarciminota bacterium | reverse complement strand
AGCATTGCTCGCAACCTTCTTGAAGGTCACGGATTCAGCATGAACATCGCACCGCCTTACGAATCCGAGACCACGGTGACCCCTGGATACCCCTTCTTTGTTGCCGGCATATACGTCATATCAGGAGGGTCCCGAATCGCCGTCGTTCTCATACAGCTCCTCCTTAATCTTGTTCTGCTTGCGATGCTCTACCGCTTTATAGCCAAACGTTTTGGTGAACGCGCAGCCCTCCTCGTCGGTGTCCTATTCATACTTGAGCTCAACATCGCGATCTTCACTAACCAGATCACCACGGAGACTTTGTTTACCTTTTTCTTTATCCCTACGCTTATTCTCATAGTGCAAGGATTTAAGCAAGAGCGGATCACTTGGCTCAAAGTGATCGGTGCAGGGCTGCTATTAGGAGCAGCGACCCTTGTTAGACCTATGCTTCTCTACTTCGGCGTGCCTCTGCTACTTTTTGCCCTCCTCTCCCGGTTCCGATGGCGTAAGCTCCTGGGCTGGGGTTTGATTGTGGGTCTGCAACTTGCGTGTATCGCACCCTGGGTGATTCGTAACAGGGTGGTTTTCGGCGAGACCTTCTACAGCACAGTCTCTGATATGAATCTCATGCGTTACCACGCGGTTCCACTCAAGGCAAGGCTCGATGGGATATCGCGCGAGGAGGCGGCAAGACAGCTCACAGAAGAGGCGCTTCAGGGAAAAACATACCAGAACACCCCTCAGTATTTCAGGATAGTGGGCGCTGAAGCAAGGCGTTATCTACTAAAGCACCCCTTGTCCTATGTGGGAATTTCGATAGTGGGAGGACTGGGAACCCTTGTCTCCCCTCTGTCGCTGCACGAGACAGGGGTCTATTTCGGTGGCCAGAAGGATCCTCCTGGTGAAAGCATAATGGTCCAGATGCTTGCAGAGCTTTCAAACGGTCGTATAATTTCTGTGCTCAAGATGGCGTGGAATGAGCGTTTGAGCTACTACGGAACCGCAGTGGCTGTACTTTTTTTGATCTACGGGTTGTTCCATCTTGCCAAACTTGGTTTGGGTCTGCGCGCGTATATCATCAGGGGCTTAAAAGATCCGGTTATGCTTCTATTTCTCCTTACAGGTATCTACTCCTTGAGCCTTTTGGGATTGGCCGTGGTCCCACGTCTGCGGGTTCCTGTTGAACCTTTACTCGTAAGCCTTGCCGGGATAGGCATCGTTGCCAGGAGGGTGAAGAAGCAGGCTTCAGAGCATAAAAGAAGGGCTAAGAAAGGTGTTGCGGAAGACTGAGAGGCCGTTTCTCTGCGTGCTGGGCGCAGGCACCGCCGGGCTGGGTGCGGCTTACCTGGCGGCTAAAGCAGGGGCGTCTGCACAAGTCCTTGAAAGGCGTAATATCCCAGGTGGACTCGCCCTTACCCGCCGCACACCCGACGGCTACTACCACGACCTGGGCGGGCACCGATACTACAGCCCCTCCCGGTACCTCGTTCCCTTCCTCAAGAAGCTTCTGGGCCACGAGCTTATCATGACCCCGCGCAAGAGCCGCTTCT
>JAYELY010000340.1:4988-7824 GCA_034717795.1 Caldifarciminota bacterium | reverse complement strand
TCTCGGACGGCTTGATTGGTCTGCGCTACTTGCTGCCCCATGCCTCAGACATCAACATCTCAGTCTTCGACGCCTCGGGCCGCAGGATCGAAACCTTAAAGCAAGGACATACCCTTGCAGGGTCGGACGAGATTGCCTGGAATGCATCCCGTGTTTCTGCAGGCGTCTACTTCGTTCGGCTCTCTGCTTGTGGCTCCTCCTGCACCGAACGCGTGGTGATCGTCAGGTAAGCGAAGTTTTAATCACTCAAGGGGCGAAGCTTGACACTTCGTCCCTTTTTATTGCTTGCCTTGGCACGTCAGTTAAATCGCTCATCCTTCGGCAAACGGTGAATAATCCGGTAAGATCGGGTGATACCTGAATAGCGAGCTGTTTAAGGAATCCTTCGATTCAGGAGGTTGATTGATGAATGTTCATATAATCATGCTCATCGTCTGGGCCGTTATCAACGGACGGCCGATTCCGGTCTGATAATGCTTGTTCCGTTCATCGAAAGGCTTGCCAGGGTGGATATGCGCGAGCAGGTGGTTGACGTCCCGCCCCAGGAGGTAATCACCGCGGACAACGCGGTTGTTACCGTTGACGCGGTTATCTACTACGAGGCAACCGATCCTGTAAAGGTTGTCTATAACGTTAAGGACTTCCGTTTGGCGGCAGTCAAGCTTGCTCAGACCAACCTGAGAAATGTGATTGGTGATTTTACGCTCGACAAGTCTCTTACATCCCGCGAGTCCATAAACACCAAGCTTCGTCAGGTTCTTGACGACGCTACCGATAAGTGGGGAATCAAGGTAACCCGTGTTGAGCTTCAGCGCATCGAGCCTCCGCGCGACGTTACCGACGCCATGCACAAGCAGATGCGCGCCGAGCGTGAGCGCCGCGCCATGGTTCTGGAGGCGCAGGCTGTCAAGAACGTCTTCAGTGCAATCCACGAAGGCGATCCCACCAACGACCTCATCGCGATCAAGTATCTGGAAGCACTTCAGGCCATAGCGCAGGGGCAGGCGAATAAGGTGTTCCTTCCCTGCGAGGTCTCGAACGTTATGGCCTCTATTGCAGGCATAGCCGAGCTGTTCAAGGACAAAAAGACAGCGCCCAAGGTCGCAGGGAAGAAGTAAGACAGTAAAACCTCCATCCGATAGGCGGTCCTCAAATGCTGTGGGGCTGCTTTCTTTTGGGGGGTGGACATGTCCATGGTCAATACATCGTTACCAGGTAAAGGGGATTGAGATTATCGAGAGGGAGGGGGGGATAGGTGTGTGATAAACACTTAGAGATAGGCCTTCGGATACTGCCGCATATGAGATCGCCACCCTCCCTTCGGTCGGTCGCGACGACATGAGAGAGGAAGGTTTGTTTTTGATCATAGGATACGCAGGGGAGGGGATGTATCAATGTGATTTTGGGCTTCTTCACCCTCCCCCTACCCCCTCTCGTCGAGGGAGGGGTGGATTTATGCAATCACCCCCTTGATGGGACGAAATGCCACCGTCTGGCGGAGGGTAGGGTGGGGGTGTCATTGCGAGGACGGACGAAGTAGAACTCTTGTCTGTTCAAAAGACCCGAAAGCATTGCAGGCTCGATAGTGTTCAATGATCAAAAGCCTTGCTTCGCAGTTAATCTGCATAAGCGGCGGATCTCCTTGGTTATTCTCTTTTTGTAAGTCTAAAGGAGATCCCCGCTTTTTCTAATACCTTCCTCAATCTCTCATAACACTGGTAACCATCTCTTGGCGCACGGACTGGACAGGGGTTGACGTGTGCTGAATTTCGATAATAATTGGTGGTAGAGTGTCGTTTCGGCGTCGAGCGGAACCGGACCGGCATTTAGCGTTAGTTAAAAGGGTACAACAAGATGTTTAGCTTAAGGAGAGATGATGCTTGAACGTAGTGAAAAGAAGGGGATGGTAAGAGTGGCTGTGTTTTACGACGGGGGCTACCTCAACGAGGTAAGCAATTACTACAAATTTTATCACTCCAAGCAATCACGGATATCGATATACGGGATTCATGAATTCATCCGCCAAAAGGTCGCCGAGAAAGAGGGTGTTGATGCAACCCGTGTGCATATTGTAGAGGCCCACTACTTCCGCGGGCGCTTCAGCGCCGAGGCCGCCGATCATGCAGGCAAGCTCAAGGCCGAGCGTCTGTTCGACGACGTGCTCATCCGCGCCGGCGTGATTCAGCATTACCTTCCGGTAGATGAACGCTCATTCAGGCCTCAGGAGAAAGGCATAGACGTCTGGCTCTCGCTTGAGGCGTTCGATCTCGCGGTTCACAAGAAGCTTGACGTGGTGGCTCTGTTGGGCTGCGACGGTGACTACGTGCCTCTGGTGCGCAAGCTCAACGGTATCGGGACAAGGGCACTCCTTTTAGCCTGGGACTTTCAGTACACCATGCCGGACGGCAACGAACGCGAGACCCGAACATCCCGTGCGTTGATTAACGAGGCCACCTATCCACTTATGATGCACGATGAGATTGACGAGGCCATCGCTAAGGGTGATACATCCATAGACATACTTTTTATAGATTAGTATCACCCCACACCTTTGCGTTGCAAAAGTCTGGGGACCCCATAAGGCATATCTGCGGAATCTGTGAACGCTGGGTCCCTCCTTATATTAAGAGATAGAAAATTGGTGTGGGATGTTACGGGTCTATGGTTCGCTCCCCGGGCAGCTCGGCCTCGATGACCTTGGGGGGATGTCCAAAAATCCTAGCATATATCTGGGGATAGGCGTCCTTGCCACCGGCAAGCAGGAGGGCCAGAGGCATAACCATCTTACCAAGATGGACCATCTGGTTAGAGATCCCCTGAATCTCGGCCTGTGCAT
>JAYELY010000340.1:0-4888 GCA_034717795.1 Caldifarciminota bacterium | reverse complement strand
TGATCTGCTTGAACTCCGCTTCTCGACCGATCCTCTCGATTGGTTCCGGCAGGCTGAACCCAAGGTCTGGATCGTAAGGCTGCGGCGATATACTCGCCATCCGGTGGCGCTTGAGCTGAGCAAAGCAGGATGCTGAGCAGATCAACTCATAGGTCAATGTTACGTGCTCGAACTCGCGCAGCATCGAGTCATACAGCTCGGCTCTCTCGAAAGCGATCTTTATTAAATCCAACCGCTGTTGGTCTGTCATCTTCTCGACAGCCTCTCGGCAGGCTTCAAAGGATGCAGAGGAGACGCGGTGAAGCAGTGTCGAGAGCAGTTTAAGGTCGGCATCTTCCGTTGATTCGATAAGTGTCACATCGGCTTGAGGAGGATTCTCGGGCTCAAGTTTTTTTGCGCACCCGGCCAAAGCGGGATAGGTCTCCTGATCGAAGCGATTAGGCTCGCAGAAGAGAAGGATGGATGGTGCTACCTTTTTTGCCTCATCGTAGAGTTTTTGCCCCAGCCCCCTTACCTCGGCCAGCCGATGGGATGCAAACCGGCGCACCATGAGTTCCAGCTCCCGGGCGTTGACGGTCATCCCAAGCTGGCTCTGGGTTGCCAGTGCGGCAACGTAGCGGGCGTCCTCCTTGGCCCGGTTGGCAAGGTCACGTCTGTTCCCGGCAAGAACCGGATCATGTTCGGCATAGTAGGCCTTTAAGTCCTCAAACAGCGAGTGGTAGAGGGCGTTCTGGGCGGCGATGACCTTCTTGAACTCATCCGCCTTTCCCAGTTCCACGATCTCTTGGGGGAGCACAAAGTCATCGCTCAACGTTATGTAGCGCTGTGACTTTTCGGTATACGAAGCCAGTCGAAAGCCCTGCAGCGCCTCCACCGCCAATCTCGAGATACCGATCACGTCGAAGTTGAAACAGGCGTGCTCGGCCACCGAGTGGTGACCCATCTCGAAGATGATGGTTCGGTTGGATTTACGGGCGTTCTCCATCTCCTCCCGCGCCTGCGCCCTCAGTTGATCAACCCTCATTGGTGATCGGCTGATACGTGCGTATGCCGCGGAAATGGTCTCTGGGGTGATGGGCACGTCCTTACGACCTTCCTTGAGATCCTTGATCGTATCGGTATCCAGGTTGAACCCGGCGAGGATTACTTCCATGGAGAGATGATACAGAGTCTTGACCGCAGGTCAAGAGAAATGATTAAAGTAGGGGCAAGGCATGCCTTGCCCCTACATATCTCCAATCAAGTGAGGGGAGTTTTGGGAATCCGCAGATTGCGCAGATTAAGTTATCTTAAAAGGGGCACGCTGTGCCGTGCCCCACGAGGGAATCGCTAGCTCAATTCAAACTTGAATGTGATTACGACGACCGTCCTTACCGGCTGACCGTCCTTGGTAGGCTCGGAGAACACCCATTGTTTGGCTGCATCTTTAGCTGCTTTGTCCAGCTCTCTGTAACCAGAGCTTTGAGTGATTTCTACGCTCTCTACGGTTCCGTCCACGTCAACCACTGCTTCTACTATCACTGTCCCTTCATGCCCTTTCTCGCGTGCTTCATCCGGATAGTCAGGCGCCGGGCTATTCTTTACTTCAAGTTCCTTATCAAGCTCGTTGGGATAAACCAGCGGAGTCTGAGAGGCACAGGAGAAGAGAAGTATACCTGCTATTAAAAGAAGGGTTTTTTTCATCACGGCTTGAATCCTTTTAATAATATTCCACAAAAACGGGCTTTTGTCAAGGGATCTTATCGGGATTCGGTGTGATGGTACACCCACATGGTAAACACGGCTCGCAACAATTTGAATCTCGTTTAAAGCTCAAGGGGCACGGCATACCCTATGAGCGCATGAACCGCTCAAGGGGCACGCTGTGCCGTGCCCCTACAGACCTTACTCCTCCAACATGGATAGCGCCTGTTCGACTCGCTCAAGCTCCGCCTCAAGCTGATCGCGAAGTGCAGACAGCCGCTCGCGGCGCACGCGGCGAAGCGATCGCTCGGACGAGACACGACACACCGCCCGCATCATCTCCTCCAACCTTACGAACTCGCGCGGGTTAAGGGAGTAGTGGATGAAGTAGCTGCGGCGCTCGTCGGAAACAAGATGCAGCTCCTTAAGTACCTTCATGTGCTGGGATACTGCGCTCTGGCTGATCCCAAGTCTTACGGCTATTGTGCCGACCTCAAGCGGTCCTTCCTTCAAAAGCTCTATTATCCGCATCCGGCTCTCAGTGCCGAGCGCGCGTAATATCCGGGCGCGCTCTTCCAAAACTATCCTGCGCATCCTTCTCACTATTTAAGCGTTTACTTAAAAGATTATAGCTGGCAGGGGGATTCTGTCAAGCTGATCAGTAAAGATACGATAAGCGTCAGGAATACAGTTACTTCTGACTTCGGTTGAATGATGGGATGTGGTTCGGTTCAGGAGGCGGCCATGGCGCGCTTGATAAGGGTATCTACCTCCGAAACCACGCGGCGTTTGACCTCGTAGGCTTCCTTTGCAAGGAGTTTTTCCTCCTCGTTTACCCACTCATCCCCCAATCTGCGCAGGAACTCGAGCTTTTTCATGGGATCGATAGGTTCGCCGTCCGGCCCGGTAGTGGTATCGGCGTAGATGAGCACCTTGGCTTCCAGGCTGAGTTTTCCCGTTTGAGGCAGGGCGTGGACCTTTACTATCTCAGCCGCCTTCTTGAGTCCTCGTTTTAGAAGGATCTCTGCGCTTACCGCCGCGTGATTCAGGCCGTGGGCACGGGTGCGTCCCAGGTCGTGAAGCAGAGCCGCCACAACTACCTTCTCGGTATCTATCTTGTGTCCGGCTCCTTCAAGGATCTCACAGATGGTCTCGGCGCGATGGGCTACACCTTCCGCATGAACCCTGAGCTCTTCATCCAGCCCCAACTCCACGGCCAAGGCTCGTGCCTCATCACGTGTGATCCTATTCATACACCCTGTAGTCTCCGTAAGAGTATCCCCAACCTTTCCGTTTTGTCAAGGCTATCGGTTGCTCCTTTTCGCATTCGGTGAAAGAATCGCAGGACAAAAGCGGAGAGCCGATCATAAAGGTTGGCTTCTATATGAAACCCCGATCTTTCGTCATGAAGAGCGAGGATTAAAATCCTCGTACGTATTCAGATCGGTTGCAAGGGCACTGAGAGACTCCCGTCGCTTGTTTTATCTCAACCCTTGATACCTAACTGGGGAAGCACCGCCTTTGCAAAGGTTTCCGGGTCTTCCACCACCGGGTTGTGAACCGCACCCTCGACCTTTAGGATCTTCAGGTCTTCAAAACAGCGCCCGTATAGCCTTTCGAAGGCCGCAACCTGTCCGAACGTCTTCTGAGGCAGGGGAAATATGGTTGGCACCTTTACCTTGGGTCTAGCGTAGGGATTGGTGGAGCGTGCATACAGATACATCGCACGCAGGAACGCGGACATCGAAGGGGTCGGAACTGCGGCCAGACGCCTGGCGGTGTAGCCTGTGCCTTCCTCTTCCTCCAGCGGAAACATACTCATAATAAGCGCGCGGCCTGGAGTGGTCTTGAAGAGTGCCTTGAGTAGAACATCCCCGATTACCGGGTAGATAAGCAGGTAGAAGTAGAAGGGCATGAAGCCGTGCGGCTCGTTAATGATAAGTGCTTTGAGCCGCTCAGGGTGCTGGTAGGCGTACTCGAGCGCGACGTTAGCGCCGATGCAGTTGCCCATCAGGTAGATCTTCTCAAATCCGAAGTGCTCGCGGAATCCGTCCACCCATCCGACCATGTCGTCCAGGGTGTACCCGCCCTTTCGCAAAGAAGCCGAACCGTAGCCTGGCCAGGCAAGCTGGTAGACCTCAAAATAGGGGTTGAAATAGGGGATGATATTATCGAACGTCCGCTCGTAACCTGCCCAGCCGTGCAACGAGAATAAAGGTTCGCCTTTGCCTGTTTTCTGATAACTGATCCGCTCATCGCCAACGTTGATGCTCGGGAAACTCTCTTGCATAAGAACTAAGAATAGGCAGGGCTGGCTTTATGTCAAGAGGAAGCTTGACAAGGGTATAAAATTGCCTATAATTCTTTAGTGTAAAAAGCAATCAACCCATAAAAGGAGGAGACTACGAAACGGGTTGTTGTACTCGGAGCGATTGTACTCTTCGCTCTGGGGTTCATGGTGGGGTGTCAAGAGGAGGAAGAGACACAACTCTTCACGAATCCACCTGAGAGTGGTTACCTGTCGTTCCCGCAAGACTCATCTGAGATCCCTGATCCCGATACCCTGGAGGACTATCCCTACGACCCCAACCTCTATATACCGTATGACTTCTCATCCCTCAACCTCACTGAATATCCTGAGCCTGATTCGAGCCAGATAGATTCGGCGGATTGGGCAATCTGGATTCCTAAAGCTGAGAGTACCATCACTATAGCAGAGTTCTTGGCTATACCACGGGCAATCCTGCCGGAGACTACACTAACACAATGGGGGATAGAACACCCGGAATACTTTGAAGGCGAAGAACTAGGGCACAGTCCCAACGATTGTCCTTTCGATGATAACAAACGCGGCGATATCTTACTCGTTCGTACCCCGCCATGCTTCTGGGGCCGACACAACCATGCTGGTATGTGGAGAGGAACTAGCGGATACAGTGGCGTTGAGATAGTCCATTCCATTGCATGTGGAGTTTGTTGGGCTTCGGATGGAAGCTACCACAGAAATTGGAAGCGCTGCCGGGTGCTGCGGGTAACTACATGGCCTTACGACACAAGCTATCGCAGTGCCGCCGCTACCTATTGCGAGAATCAATACGGTAAGCCGTACAACTACAACTGGTTATGGAAATACAATAAAAACAAGTTCTACTGCAGTCAACTGTGCTGGGCAGGTTACTGGCGGAGCGGTAAGCGTATTGACATT
>JAYELY010000339.1:0-1533 GCA_034717795.1 Caldifarciminota bacterium | reverse complement strand
ACGTCAACGTCTATCTCCTCGGCCAAAGCCTGGACCTTGGTCTTGAAGACCTTGTCTATAAGAAACGATGGCGCGACGGGAATCTCGTTGATGGCGGTGGTCAGTGTACGCCAGTGAAATAGATCAGTCATCTTAACCTCCTAACCGATCTTCTTTACGTAGATTCCGTGCTCGGCGAGAGCGCGCTTTGCCTCGGCGATCTGGGGATCGCTGGCATCGTTCCAGTCGAGCTTGTCCTCGTTGAACTCGCCGTGGAAGTAGGCTACCGTATTGACATCTTCCTCAGATGCGTCGGTATCGCGTGCCAGGATAGCACGGGGAACCTCGGTGCCGTCAAGATCGCCGGTGTAGCCTGCCGTGATATTATCCGTACCGGTCGTGGGTGCTGCGGCAAAGGTAACGGTGAAACTGCCGGTGGAGTAGTTGATGACACCCCAGCCGCCTGCACTACCCACAAGTCCGCCTTCTGAGTTATCGGAAAAGGTCTCGGTTCCGTCGGTGACGGAGAGCGCCCCCGGAACTATCGAAGGATGGGCAAGGGTGCCGAAGAAGGTTTTCTTGCTATCGTCCCCGTCACCGATCGGCTCATTGGCGTAGTCGGTTCCTGCAGGCAGCCACTTGTAGTATTTGTTGTCTGAGGTCTTGCGGCCGAGCACCTGACCGGCTAAGAGATCGTTGGCCGCATCTGAGCCAACCACGACTGGATAAAGCACCACCGGGTGCGATCCGGCCAGAAGATTACTTCCGGCCAGTTCTGTTATGGTTACTCCGTAACTTTCCACCATGATTAACCTCCTACGTTAACTTTTGGTTTAAGTGTTTGGGCTATCCTGCGGCCCAACGACTCGAAGGAGTTATCCACACGAGCCTGTGGAGAAGCGAACTCAGATAGAGGAACTAGCGCGGGCAAGGACTCAAGAAGCCCCGTGAAGAAATCCAGCGGAGAGATCGGCTCAAAGCCCGCATCCGAAAGGCTCTTCTCATCGGAGAGCCCCGAGATAAAGCCCACGAGCGCTTCGCGTCCCCATGCAGGAAGCAGCCGTCCCTGGTGCGCCAGGCGCTCAACGATTCGCTCCGCAGCATCAAGACGTTCGGAATTCACCCCAACCGAGGACTCCGCGTTCGGCCCAGCTTCCGGCTTCGCTTCGCTTTCCCTGTCTTCCTTTTCTTCAGAAACAAGACCTTCTGAGGCGCTCCGGGATTCCTCTTTGATCTGACTCACCAGTGCAAGACGCTCATCAAGAATCTTTAGGCGATCCTCAACCGCGCTCCGCGTCTCCTTGTCTAGATCAGTCAGGGCTTCGCTGGCAGCCTTGAGCGCTGCAGGCACCACCCGCGGCTCGCCATCCACGATATCCACAACAAGCATCGGGTAGGCCTCGAACGACTCAGAATCCGCCGAGGTATCTACCCGGAGCGAGTATAAAGCAAGCGCTGACCATCCCAAGGCATCTTGCACACGCTTTGCAGCCGCCTGCGCGTCCCAGGGATAATCGGAGGATGCGAACGCAAGCTTCCCTAACGGCGTTAGCT
>JAYELY010000338.1:0-7989 GCA_034717795.1 Caldifarciminota bacterium | reverse complement strand
CTGTAATGTCTTCTCATAATCAGAGGAAGACTTAACACCTATTACACAAACTCGGTCATTACTCATATCAATCTTAGTATCGACAACCTCATATTCTATCCCGTCACCAGTAATAATCACTCCTGTATCACCAACCTGACCACCAGCCTCCGCGTAAAAAGGTTGTTCCTTTAAGGCAACACCCACTCCATCATTTCTAAGCGTCACGGCAGCTATTTGAGTTTTAACCTCTAGTTTGTCACGGTCATATCCAATAAATACACTTTTATCAAGCTCGCCGGTTTTGACATCCCTCATCACAACACTGCCATATGTCCCTGAAATATCCTTACGGGACTTCTCCCTCTGCCCTTCCATCGCCTTCTCGAAACCTTCCAGGTCGACCTCGATCCCCTTGTGCTTTGCCAGCCACTTGGTGAGATCGATGGGGAATCCGTGGGTATCGTGCAACTTGAAGGCATCTTCTCCCGATATCTCCCCCGCGTGGGCGGCGTCTTCAAATAATCTCATCCCACCTTCAAGGGTCTTCAGGAAACGTTCCTCTTCTCCTTTGATCATGAGCGTCACCTGCTCGCGGCGCGTCTCAAGTTCAGGGTACACGTGCCGCATCTGCTCAATCACATGACCTGAGAGTTTGTACAGGAGTGACTCCTGAATCCCTAAGAGGTAAAGTGCCCCTATGGCACGTCTCAGAACCCTTCTTATTACGTACCCCTGTTTGGTGTTCGAAGGGCGAACGCCTTCGGCAATCACGAAGGTGGCGGCACGTATGTGATCGGCGGTGATTGCCAGGAACTCCCAGGTGTCGGCTGAGATTTTGACTTTCAATGTATCCGCCGCAGCTTGCATTAAAGGATAGAAGAGGTCGGTGTGAAAAACAGTTTCCACGTTCTGGGCAGCCAACACCATACGCTCAAGCCCTGCACCGGTATCCACCCCCGGGTACTTAAGCAATGGTCGGGAGCCATCGGGCTGCTGGTCGAACTGCGGGAAAACCAGGTTCCATATCTCGGTGTAGCGCGCTTCTGCGTCTTCATCCTCACCTGGGCCAAGCCCACAGTCCCCTTCCTTCCATTTAAGGTCCCAGAAAATCTCCGATGACGGTCCGCACGCACCCTTGCCTCCAGCAGGCCCCCAGAAGTTATGCTCATCCCCAAGGTAGACGACACGTTCTTTAGGTAAACCGATGACGTCACGCCAGATCGAAGCGGCCTCCTCGTCTTCTTCGTGAACCGAAACCCAAAGCCGTTCGGCGGGCAGCTTCATCAACTGGGTAATGAACTCCCATGCCCAGCGTATGGCCTCCTCCTTCTGGTAGTCACCGAATGAAAAGTTGCCCAGCATCTCGAAGAAGGTGTCGTGGGTGGCGTCGGTGCCTACGATGTCGAGGTCCTCAAGCCGCAGGCACTTCTGAACCGAGGCGGCGCGCTTGTATGGCAGGGGTTCAACCATCCCGGCCCACAGCGGCTTGAACTGAACCATTCCGGCAACGTTGAAAAGCAGGGTAGGATCGGCTTTAGGCACAAGCGGTGCGGATGGAACCCTGGTGTGACCGCGCTCGGCAAAGAATTTAAGGAACGCCTCTCTAAGCTCGGCTGAGTTCATCCGATCTCCTTCAGAGCCGCCTCGATCGCTTCCTGTGAGTAACCCCTGCGGTAAAGTCCCTGGCGGATTCGTCCCCGGCGCTCGAACCCCTCGAGGAGGTTGTAGTCTTCCGCTTTGGCCTTTGCCCACGTCTCAGCGGAGCGGCGCTCCTGATCGGCGTGCTCGGCCCAGACCTTTGCAAAGAGCTCGGGACCGATCCCCTTTGCCGCAAGCTCCGCTCTTATCAAGCGCTTCCCCTTGTGGGAGATAGTAAGCTTGTGTCTGATCCAGACACCGGTAAACCGCTCGTCGTCGAGTAGTCGCTCCTGGATAAGTTGTTCGATCTCATCGGCTATTACTTCCGGGTCGAACCCTTTGCGGCGCAGCCTCTGGCGCATCTCTGCAATACTGCGATCCCGATAGCGCAGCAATCTGAGTGCCGCTGTCCGAACCCTTTCGCGTTCGTCTTGCGCTTTCATGGGCGAGCACTAATCCTTCTTCTCCTCTTCTGCTGCTTCAGGTTCCAGGGCCTCCTCCTTGGGGGCGGTAGGGGTAGGGAAGAGCTTCCCTCTTAGCTCTTTTTCGAGTTTCTCTTTGGCCTCGGGATTCTCGGTAAGGAAGCCTATGGCCGCGTCCCGGCCCTGGCCCATCCGCTCATCACCGTAGGAGAACCAGGTGCCGGACTTCTGAACGAATCCGAGGTCAACGCCGGTATCAACAAGCTCGCCCAGGTAGTTGATACCCTTGCCGTAGAGTATGTCGAACTCGGCCAGCTTGAAGGGGGGGGCGAGCTTGTTCTTTACGACTTTGATTCTGGTACGGTTGCCGACGACCTCCTCGCCCTTCTTGATGGAGGCGATGCGCCGGATGTCCAACCGGATGGTGGAGTGGAACTTTAAAGCCAGACCGCCGGGAGTGGTCTCCGGGTTGCCCCACATCACGCCGATCTTCATCCTAATCTGGTTGGTGAAGATAGCACAGGTCTTGGAGCGGGATATAACCGAGGTGAGTTTTCTTAAGGCCTGCGACATGAGCCTTGCCTGCAGGCCGACGTGCGCGTCGCCCATCTCGCCCTCAATCTCGGCCCTGGGCACCAAGGCGGCCACCGAATCGATAACGAAGATATCTATCCCGCCGGAGCGGGTGAGGATCTCCGCGATCTCCAAAGCCTGCTCGCCTGCATCGGGCTGGGAGATCAAAAGTTCGTCTACATCTACACCCAGGGCCTGGGCGTAGATAGGATCAAGGGCGTGCTCTGTATCGATGAACGCGGCCTGCCCGCCCATGCGCTGCGCACTGGCCACCGCCTGAAGGGCTATAGTGGTCTTACCCGAGGCTTCCGGTCCGAAAACCTCGATCATTCTGCCCCTTGGCAATCCGCCTATCCCCAACGCCGCGTCCAGGGTCAGGGAGCCGGTGGGAATGACCTCGGCACCGATTCCTGCGGGGCTTTCCCCAAGGCGCATGATCGAGCCCTTGCCGAACTGCTTCTGGATCTGACCGATCGCGGTATCCAACGCCTTGTGCCGATCGTCCTGCTCTTTTGGTTGATTTGCAATATTCTTAGCCATGCATCCTCCTTTGCTCTCCTCAAATAAATGAGGAGGTTTTAAGATCCTTACCCTTCGCCTCGCCTCTCTTGATCCCTGCCGCCCCCGCAAGGTATCTCTTGCTCGTTATGAATCTCCTCTCACTCCACATCTTTGAGCCGTATCCCCTCACTCTACGGTCACGCTCTTTGCCAGGTTGCGCGGCTTGTCCACGTCGCAGCCTCTAAATACCGCGGTGTGGTAGGCAAGAAGCTGCAGTGGAATCACCGTAAGGAAGGGAAGTATGTACTCCGGCACCTTGGGTATTGGGATAAAAGCGGCGCTGCGTTTGGCCAGTTCCTTGTCGTCCGCCGTGCCCACCGCGATCACCTGACCTCCCCGCGCGGCCACCTCCTCTATGTTGGCGTCCATCTTCTCGTAGGTTGAATCGCGCGGCGCCACCACCACAACGGGCGTTTTGGAGTCTATGAGAGAGATGGGGCCGTGTTTCATCTCGCCTGCGGGGTAGCCTGTTGCGTGGACGTAGCTTATCTCCTTGAGCTTCAAAGCCCCTTCTAAAGCTGTGGGGTAGTTAATCCCACGTCCAAGGAAAAGATATGAGTTTCGTTTTTGGAATTGCCTGGCGATATCGCGAATGCGGCGATCCTGTTTTAGCATCCGGGTCATCTGTTCGGGCAGAGAAAAAAGGGCTCTCTTGATCTCTTTTAACTGTTTGGGTTTCATCGCACCATTGAGCCGGGCAAGCTCCATGGCGAAAACGAGAAGTGCAAAAAGCTCGGCGGTGTAGGCCTTGGTGGAGGCAACTCCGATCTCGGGCCCGGCGTGGATGTAGATCGAGGAGTCGGACTCGCGGTCCACCGAGGTACGCTTCACGTTGACTACGGAAAGCACCTTGAGGTCGGAGTGGTGACGTGCTGCACGCAGGGCCGCCAGAGTGTCCGCGGTCTCACCCGACTGGCTGATGGCTATCATGAGATCGTGCTGGCCGAAGATGGAGGTGCGATCTATAAGTTCCGATGCAATCTCCGCCTCGGTATGCACGCCGGTGAAGCGCTCGATAAAGTAGCGCCCCACCAGACCGGCATGGTAGCTTGTGCCGCAGGCCTGTATCAGGACGTGCTCGAAATCCTCAAGCTCCTCAGGGTAGAATCTGTAGGCAGACCCCAGCGAGATGCGCCCGTTGCGTATCCGGCGTTCGAGATTAGTCGCAATAACCTTTGGTTGTTCGAATATCTCCTTGCGCATGAAATGCCGGTAGCGTCCCTTGGAGATCGCCTTGGGGCGGAACTCTATTGGCACCGCTTTGGGCTTCAGACGTTGCCCGCTGAAATCGTAAACCTCAGGTTGATGCCCAGCGCGGATTACGACCACCTCGCCGTCGCCGAGCGCTATCATCCGCTGGGTGATACCCACCAGAGCCAGAGGGTCGGATGCGAGGGCAAACTCCTTTCTGCCTATACCCACAACCAACGGCGAACCCGTCCTGACACCCACGAGGCAGTCGGGCTCATCGCGCGATATCACAGCCAGGGCGAAACTGCCCTTAAGACGTTTGACCATACGCAGGACGGCTTTCAAGAGATCGCCCTTGTAGTAGGAAGCCAGAAGGTGGGGTATGATCTCGGAGTCGGTGTCTGAGGCGAACTTATGCCCCTTGGCTTCGAGCTCACGGCGCAGCTCGACGTGATTCTCGATGATCCCGTTGTGCACAACCGCGAACCTGCCCTCGGAATCGGTAAATGGATGGGCGTTGCGTTTACGAACAGATCCATGCGTAGCCCAACGGGTATGACCGATTCCAACCGAGCCCGCAAGGGGGTGCTTTTCCAAAGCGTCCTTGAGGTTCTGCAGGCGACCTGGGACCTTGGTGATCTTGATCTTGCCCTCATCTGTGAGGGCCATGCCGCAGGAGTCGTATCCGCGGTACTCGAGCCTCTCAAGCCCAACAAGGATAACCGACTCTATGTCCCGGCTTCCCAAGTAACCGACTATCCCACACATACTCTTCGCACCTCCTCAATGATTTTATCCGCCCGTTGGGGCGTATACGCTTCAACTATCAACCTGACCACCGGCTCGGTGTTGGAGGGCCGAAGGTGCAGGAAGAACCCCTCCTCTGCAAGCCAGAGGCCATCCTGCGTATCCTTGCGGGCAGAAGGGAACAGGGACGACACTTTTCCCGCCGTCTCCTGCGACCATTCGATCTGGAACTTCTCCTTGCGCCGATGATAGGCAGGTAACGCATCCACCATCTCGGCAAGCAAGCCGCGCTTGCGCTTAAGCTGAATCAGAACAGCCATCGCCAGAAGTCCGTCGCGGGTTCGGTTGAAGCCTGGCATTATAAACCCGCCGTTGCCTTCGCCCCCGCAGCTCCCTTCGATTTCGAGGAGTTTATCAACCACATATACCTCACCTACCGGGGTGCGGTGCACGGCAACTCCAGCCTCCTCGGCGACCTGTTCGATAAGCTGAGAGGTTGAAAGATTGACGACAATATCTCCTTTTCTTCTCTCAAGCGCCCAGCGAGCGGAGAGCGGAACGGTGTACTCCTCGCCAGGAGCCCGACCACGTTCGTCCACAAAGGCCAGCCGGTCGCCGTCCGGATCGAAGGCGAACCCCACATCCAACCCTTTATCCCTTACCAACGACCTCAGTCCCTGAAGGTTTTCAGGCACCGGCTCCGCTCCTCTGCCGAAACGACCGTTCGGCTCGAAGTTGACGGTATGAACCTCGCAGTTCAGTGATTCAAGAAGCTCAAAAGCCTCAGGCCCTGCCGCACCGTTCACCGGATCAAGCCCTACCCTGAGCCGGGGTTCCTTATCTCCACCTGCCTCATTTATCACCGCTCCCAGATGGGAAAGTAAGGCTTGGATTTCTTCAGCGTCTCCGCGACGCGTCGGCTTATAGGATCTTGCTGTTTCTGCGTAGCTTATAAACTCCCTGATCTTCGCGGGTGCAAGGAATCGGCCTCTCTCCAGGAATTTCAAGCCGTTCTGATCCGGCGGGTTGTGGCTGGCGGTGATAACTAAACCCGCATCCGCATCAAAAACCCTGGCCGCGTAAACCGCGGTGGGTGTGCTCACCATGCCTGCCTCAAGGACATTCATGCCTGCCCGGATCAAACCTCGCTTGACCGCCTCGTAGATCTGGGGACTTGATCTGCGGGCATCCCGAGCCAACAGCACCTTCCCCGCTCCCATGAACCGGGCAAACGCCTGGGAGAGGGCTACGAGATAGTCTGTCTTGAGTTCTTCACCGAAGACTCCTCGAAGACCTGCTACGGAAAACTTCACCATCTGGGTCATTTTAGCCCTTCTTAAGGGTGATGTCAAGAAGACAAATTCGCCCCCAACCCCATGGCGATGCTGTCTGTTGGAAGGTATCGGCTCAGACCTGTGTATTCAAGCCGGGGTGTTCCCTAACAGCTCGTCTGAATCTTCGTCTTCTTCCCCCTCGCCCTCTTCATCTGAGTCATTAAATAGGATGCTTCTTTCCAGAATCTCGATGGTCTCGTTCTCCTCGTCCTCTGGGAAAACCGGGCGGCCTGACTTTTCCACCAGCCCCTGCACCTCGTCCAAAGATTCCCCATAGGACTCGGGTTCTTCGCCTTCCTCCTCATCATCCCAATAGAATATCTCCAAAGGATCATCACAGATAACCCTGAGCAACTCGCCGCACTTGGGACATTCAAGCTTGGCTCCGACTTCAGGTTCCCGACTTGCTGAAAACCTCTCCTCGCAAGTCGGACATTCTATCTCGAACATCGCAAGACCTCCATGATAGTCAGCAGACGCGATTATAGAATCAGGAACCAACTTGTCAAGGTATCTGGATGCACAGTGGCGCTTCATTCCGCATCTGATCATCCTGCCGCGCGGGCCAGGCCGGAGAATAAACCCCCTAGATCTAGCGTGCGTCCTCTTGACACCCCTCACTTTCCGATTAATCTTATGGGAAAGAGGTTGATTATGAAAAAACGGTTCGTGGTGTTGGGAATGCTAGGGGTTTTGGGACTGGGGATGGTTATCCGTGTGGACGCCGATTGTCCGAATGAACGCGTTTGGTCCGAGGTCTTCTCAGATACCGTCCTGATACATCACGACGATGCATATTTCAACTGCTGCCCAGACATGGAGTATGAGATAGTCCAACACGCAGACACCATCGAGATCTACGAGCGGGATCTGGACACCCATCCCTGTGAATGCTTGTGTTGTTTCGATCTGGTTCACGTACTCGCCGGTCTGGAACCTGGCACCTACATCGCCCGCGTGTGGGGAGCGATAGGATGTGAGGATAGGCCGTGCGGCGTAACGAAGTTCACTGTTTCTGAAAAGAAAGAAGGCTTTAGGACAACCAACCTGATGAGCAACTGCGGCGGCTGGAGCGTCATAGAGAGTGAGTTCCTCCTCGGCAAGAAGGGCGTTTTGGAGTTGTACAACGTTTCCAGCAACCCCACCCGGACTCAAGTACAAATCCAGTATAATCTTCCCGGTACAGCGCAGGTAGTAATTAAAATCTATGACGCCACTGGCACCCTGATTCGAACACTACCACTCGGCAATCAATCCACAGGTGAGCATAGCGTGTTTGGGATGTTCGTTACGACTCCGGGCAGCTCGCACCGCGGGGTATTTACTTTGTGAGGCTTGCAGCTGGCACCCAGGTTAGAACCCTACCTGTGATTTTAGTTCGTTAAAGGGTTGTCAAAAGCCCCAGAAGCGTTATAATAATCTACAGGTAAAGTCTTAAGGTGCGAGAACAAAAAGGTGTTGGGTTGAGGCTGGGTGACTGAAACTAGAACTCAAGGAGGAAATAGATGAAAAGATCCCTCGTAGTGGGCATGATGGGGCTT
>JAYELY010000337.1:0-1573 GCA_034717795.1 Caldifarciminota bacterium | reverse complement strand
GCCGCCGGATTCCGGGTCGCGGTATTCACCGATCCTCGCAGTCTTGCAGGTGTCTTTACCCAGATTCAGGCGCTTGCCGATACACTTAAAACCTCAGATAGGGGAAAGGAGCTGGTGGATAGCCTGAAATCGGAACTCAAAGGGATTGAGAAGGGCAGGGAACTTTCTATCTACATCGAGATATCAGAGGAGCCTTTGATTAGCGTGGGCGGCGGTTCCTATCTGACCGATGCGTTCGAGCACATATGCCTTGTAAATATCTTTTCCGACCTTTCCCAGGGCTATCCTGTCATAGACCCTGAGGAGGTGGTTGTGCGTTCGCCTGAGATCATCCTGCTTCTTTACCCGAATGCCGATCGCAGAAACGTTCAAAAGCGCATCGGATGGTCAGGCGTACCTGCTGTATCCCGCGGCGCTGTCTTCGATTCCCTTCCTGTAGATGAACTCATGCGTCCGGGTCCGCGGCTGATCCGTGGACTTCAAATCACCGATTCGATAGTCCGCCATGCGTTCTAATCTGGGTTGGATCGTACTCGTTATCCTGCTTGCAGGATTATCTCTTTTGGCGCTTGCCTTTGGCCCTGCCGGTTTAACGCTTGATTCACAGATCCTTGCCAGCCGTGTTCCTCGACTTTTGCTCACCATCTTTGCCGGAGGCATCCTTGCCCTTGTCGGTGCGGCCCTTCAAGGGCTTTTGCAGAACCCTCTTGTTGATCCCTACATCATCGGCTCCTCAAGCGGGGCAGGGGTCGGCGTGGCGCTCTCCTTGCTCCTTGGATGGACATCGGTCATAGGCAGGCCCCTTTTCGCGTTCGCAGGTGCTGCTGGCGCACTTTTCCTGGTCTATACCCTGGCCAGGATGCGGGGCAGGATGTCGCGGCTTTCCTTGATTCTGGCCGGCGTGGCCGTAAGTTTCGTGGGCTCAAGCCTTGTGATGGTACTCATGGTGCTTTCCCGCGAGCAGCTTGCTCAGATCATCTACTTCCTTATGGGTTCGACCAAGGTGGTGTTTACACCAACAAAGCTCTGGGTATTTGCGGGTTCGGCTGTCGTATCTTTAGGCGCTGCAGGCTGGCTCGTGGCCCGCTGGCGGTCGCTCGACATCCTCTCCACAAACATCGAAGCAGCCGAGTCATTGGGTGTGGATACCCAGCGTTTAACTACTGAGGTCTTCGTGCTCTCAGCTTTACTCGTCGGTGTAGTTGTTGCGTTTGCAGGAGCGATAAGCTTCATCGGGCTGGTTGTGCCTCATATCGTTCGGTTTATCTTCGGTCCCCGTCACCTGCGAGTCCTGCCTGGAAGTTTCCTTGCCGGGGCGAGTCTGCTTCTTGCTTCCGATCTGTGCCTGCGCGGCTTTGCCATGGCAACCGGGGTTGATCTTCCCCTTTCGGTTGTTACCACCTTGTTCGGGGTCCCTGTATTCCTTTATATCATGCGCCGGAGACTAACATGACCCCCCGTAACACCCCCCGTAACACACACACCCGTAACACACCGACCAATTCGAAATCTGGATTCGTGGTTAAAGAGCTGTGCTTTTCGTACGCTCAAAAGACCTTGTTTGAGAACCTTA
>JAYELY010000336.1:0-8058 GCA_034717795.1 Caldifarciminota bacterium | reverse complement strand
TTGAGATAGATCGATACGCGGCTAAATTGCAGGCAGATTTATCACTTCTCTTGATCCTTTCAGTTTACTGGATCAGCCCGCGCTTGCGCAGGAGGGTTGAGATCACTTCCTCTAGCTTAGGCAGTGCGGCATCGTCGAGATCGTAGTAGACCCTTGTCGAAGGTTTATTGAACTCGATCACCTTGCCCAGATTAATGGGGGTTCCGATAACCACAGAATCGGCGGGCACCGCGTCTATTGATGCCTTCAGGTCGCGAAGCTGTTCTGCACCGTATCCCAGAGCTGGCAAGAGCGGAGCGGTCTGGTTGTAGCGTTCGATCGTCTCCTTGATCCGTCCGACGGCGTAGGGTATGGGATCAACGATCTGGGCTGCTCCAAAGCGCTCGGCTGCGATGGTTCCTGCTCCCAGCTTCATCCCGCCGTGGGTGAGCGTGGGGCCGTCCTCGATCACAACCACCCGCTTGCCACGGATAACACCCTCGTCATCCACGCGCACCGGCGAGGCGGACTTGATTATCTTAGCCTTGGGGTTGAGGCGTTTCGCCGCTTCCTCGACCTCTGTTATCTGTTCGGGTGTAGCGGAGCAGATCTTGTTGATAAGGATAACGTCGGCCATCCGGAAGTTGACCGCTCCTGGGTAATAGGTTCTCTCCTGTCCTGCACGCAGCGGATCGGCAAGCACGATGGCAAGATCAGGGCGATAGAATGGCATGTCGTTGTTGCCGCCGTCCCAAATCACCAGCTGGAACTCCTGCTCGCAGGCGGAAAGGATGGCTCCGTAGTCCACCCCTGCAAAAACGGTGCTGCCCGCCTGGATATGCGGCTCGTACTCCTCGCGCTCCTCTATGGTGCAGTTGTATCTGTCCATATCTTCAAGGGTATCGAATCGCTGCACCGCCTGGGCTGCAAGGTCGCCGTAAGGCATGGGGTGGCGCACCGCGGCGTAGCGAATCTCGTGCTTCGCAAGGATCTTGGCCACCGCACGCGAGGTCTGCGACTTGCCTGAACCGGTGCGCACCGCACACACTGAGATTACCGGAAGCTTGGAAGAAAGCATGGCGGCTTTAGGTCCCATCAGCCTGAAGTCCGCGCCTGCGGCAAGTACTGTAGATGCGCGATCCATCACATACTCGTGACTCACGTCGGAATAGGCAAATACAACCTCGTCCACGTTAAATTCCTTGATCAGATCAACCAGCTTCTCCTCCGCCTCGATTCCTATCCCCTCAGGGTAAAGCGAGCCGGCCAAGACTGCCGGATAGCGTCGGTCTTCAATATCCGGAATCTGGGCCGCGGTAAACGCCACGACCTCGTAGTTCTCGTTCCCCCGGTAGTACACGTTGAAGTTGTGGAAATCGCGTCCTGCCGCGCCCATAATGATAATCCGTTTCCGCATGAAAGCTCCTTTTTGAAAATCCAGAGATTGCCTGTTCGGAGTTCAAGCATACTGATTAGGAACTGCTTGTCAACTCATTGACGACTCTGGATACTTCTCGCCCAAAGGCTTAATATTCTTGAGACCGACGGCTGTATAATCACTTTCTGGGCAGATGATGGAACCGGATCGAACATCAGTTATCCACCGCTTACAGATACATTCGGCTATATCGGGACAGATGAAACGCCTGCGTCTAATAACTTCAATATGGATGTATTCACCTCCGTGGGTTCTCAGATAGCGCTCAGATATTCAAACAGTCCGTAGGGATTCAGAACGGTGGTCTTCGATGCCGCGGGTCAAAAGGTTGACGAGTTGCACTCAGCCCAGACATCCGGCACCATCACCTGGGGTAAGTGTTACGGGCCTGGCGTGTATTTCATCAGGGTTGAGTGTGACGCGTCAGCTACCATTCACAAGGTGATCCTGATCCATTGATCCCCCTGTATCCCCCTTAATAAGGGGGACTACCAAGTTTGCCTCCCCTTCTAAGGGAGGTGACCGCTCGAAGAGCGGTCGGAGGGATCAAAATAATTCCTCCCCCTTCCCCCGTCAACTCTGCGAGTTGCCGACCCCTTCCACAAGGGAAGGGGAACTTGCGACGATTGAGATTTCCCCCTCCTCGGTGGAGGGGTAACTTTGGGACATGGACAACTCATTAACTCCCCCTCCCTGGTGGAGGGGGATAAAGGGGGCGGGGACAGAAAGTACAGCTCACAGCTGACAGCCGACCGTTTCCAGCCATTAGCCGTAAGGAAACGATTTAGTTCCCTCTCCCTTTGGGAGAGGGGTTAGGGGTGAGGGATTGTTCCCTTCGTGGTCCCCGCGAGCGCACGCAGTGCGGTCGTGGGGTTTAAATTCCCCCTCCTCGGTGGAGGGGGATTAAGGGGGAGGGGATACAAGGAGGAAGAAAATGAAATCAGCTAGGCAAGGGGCTTAAGCCCCTTGTCAACCCTATGCGCGTCCCAGAGTATCTTATGGGTTGACATACGTTTAGAATCAGTTAGAATTAATACGGATTTTACTTGCCGAGTTGTGGTTTTGGATAAGCAAGAGAAGATACTCGTCCAGGAGGGAAAATGAGCAGAACGATGGTTATCTTTGCCGTACTTACGCTGCTGGCGTTGCCGGTATTAGGAGTGAGCACCGCAGCCGCCGACAGCCTTGACATAACCCCTTACGAGATAGCGGCGCCGGAGAGAGTCCAGCAAGAGCCTTTCAGGCCTCGGGCGTGGTACGCCGAACGCGGAGGCGTAGAAGTCCGGGAGCCTTCTTTGATCTGCCTTATTGTAGATCTGGACTCTCAAGACTCGGTATACCTGGACACCATCCCTGTGTGGAAAGTAGAACCTTACGACACCATAAAGGCGACGTTCGACGAGACTGATCCCGCACCCAACATCTACGAGATCACCTTCTGGGCGGAAAATAATTGGCCTGTAAATATCAGCTACCCCCCGCTTGTGGATACCTTCTACTACAAAACGAGCATAACCGAGGCCCCTGTGTCCGGTGAATTCAGTCTGGACGCGGTCTCCCTTGACCCGACCACAGCCTCTGTAATTATAGCTTTCTCTCTGGGACGCTCTACCGAGCTCACCCTTTCTGTCTATGATTTGACCGGCAAGATCGTAACCCGCCTTGCGTCCGGCACCTGGAACCAAGGCCGACACTCTGTGCGGTGGTATACGGCGGATGCGGCACCTGGCGTTTACTTTGTGCGTCTCACAATCCCTGGGTTCTCTCGTTCCCGCAAGGTGGTGCTGCTGAATTAGGTCTTTGGCCCTGGAATTCGGGGCACCCGGCCCTACCAAGCAACGATGTGAATCATACAAAGACTTGACCTGCACCCACAGGTAACTATACTGGTATAATCTGGTAAAAGGAGATCACGATGCTAAAGATAAACATGTGGGCAAGGAGGACGCTTGCCGCTACGGTTTCCCTTTTTGTAATCTTGGCAGGCTGGCTTCCGGCTGCAGCGGTTACCCCCCAGGAAGCTACAAAAGCGGCAATGACCCACATCCAATCCATGACCAACGTATGGAGCCAACTCCCGCACCTTGAGAATCAAACCATCACCGTAGACAAACTCAAGGAGCTGCGCGAAACCGAATCAGACCAGCTTCTGGGATACGTTGCCGAGCTCGTACCACGAGGATTCGTGGTGCTTTCCGGAGATACCCGGCTGGCCCCGATAATTGCATATTCCTATCGCTGCAACTTTCCCTGGGATGAGGATCCGGAGAACGTCCTGCTTTGGATGCTAAAAACCGACCTGGATTTAAGAGAAGAAGCCGTCTCTGTGACGGACGCAAGTATCTTGAATGCGAACGGCTCCTCATGGCAGAACTACCTTGCGGACAATGTGTCGCTTGAGGTAACCGGACAGTGGCCGCCGCCAGGCTCCACCCATACAGGTGGATGGGTTGAAACCACCTGGCGTCAAACTTACCCGTACAACGCCTACTGCCCCAAAGACCCGGGAACGGGCAAACGATGCGTGGTGGGGTGCGTTGCCACGGCGATGTCACAAATAGTAGACTATCATTCTAACAGAAGAAACTACATGAGCGAAGTTCAACTCTACCAGTATGACAGATATGTCTCAATGAGGACAAGTCCATATATACGCATTGACCAGGACTCCTCTGCGTACGACTTCCCCTCGTTCAACGCCCTGAACGGATACCTGGTGGATCTGAGGAACATCTACCTTGCAGATTCCACCCCTGGTTATTACGATGTTGCCGCGCTTGCCTTCACCTGCGGCATCTTCGTCAAGATGCGCTACTCAAGCAGCGGGTCGGGAACCAACGTAGATCGCGTTTCATTCGCCTTGATGTTCAAATTCGGATACCCCTCGGCGATGAATGTGGACAAAAACACAGTTTGGTTCTACGACACATTAAGCCAGAACATGAAGGATGCCCTGCCTGCGGAGCTGAGTATACACTATCCGGACGGTTCAAACGGTCATGCGATCGTCTGCGACGGACTGCGTGAGATTGAAGGCGAGGACGACCAGTACCACCTGAATTTTGGCTGGGGACCTGACAGCCCTGATCCGATCACGACCGCATGGTACGTCCTGCCTCAAGGGATGCCTTTCGGATACAGGGTGGTATCAGGCGGGGTATTATCCATCAGACCCCCTGAAGGCTCATATGTAGCGGAGCGCGCGGAGCCGCGTCCTGATCTGCCCTTTATTGAACAACTCTCCCCTACCCTGCAGATCGCTCCGGCTGCATTCACCTTATCTTACGGACTCCCCTGGCCTGCAAGGGTGCGCTTGAAGATATACGACATAAACGGACGGATGATCAAGACACTCCTTAACGAAAATATGCCTGCCGGTTACCATCAAACAGAATGGGACACGCGAGATGGAAAGGGCCGCGAGGTCGCGTCCGGGACATACTTCTGCGTACTCGAAACAAAGGAAGGAACTTACAAGACAAAAGCCGTCGTGATAAGATAAGAACCCTTCCGGCTAGGATAGTCGCCAACTCCGGGAAGTTGGTGATGACGTAAACTTCCTGTCCAAGGTCTATACATCCTCCAGCTATTGTATCCGAACGGACGCTTCTATTTTCGACATCATAGGCCGCAAGATATGTAGGGGCGACGCATGCGTCGCCCCTACAACTCAGAAGGTTATACTCGTCAGATAAAAATCCTCCCCCTTGATGGGGCAGGATAAAGGTGGGGGTAACAATTATCTCCCCCTACCCTATGAGCGCATAAAGCACTCAAGGGGCACACTGTCCCGCCAATGGAGGGGAATTAGATAGTAAGCGGGCCGACCTGATACCCTATGGGGCACTCAGTACCCCAAGAGGCACGCTGAGGTCGCCCCCTACATTCTCAGGCGAAAGGGAGCATTAAAGATCGCCACCATCCCTTCGGTCGCGATGACTAAGATGGTGTGTTACGTGGTGTGTTACGGGACGGGGTGTTACGGGTGTTACGGGACGGGTTGACAGGGGGGTTATTTTCGGATAAGCTTACCAACTAGAGCTATTGTAGGAGGAAGCCCATGTGGGAGAAAAAGCCACGTTTTGAACGACAGTTGATGCCGGGTGAGGTGCTTTTCAAGGAAGGGGATACAGGCGAGGTGATGTACTTCATCCGCAAAGGCAAGATCAAGATCTCCGCAGGTGAAGAGGATCTGGAGAAGGTGTTTGCAGTGCTTAAGGAAGGTGATTTCTTCGGCGAGATGGCTGTGATTGACGGAAGCCCGCGATCTGCCAGCGCCACCGCAATAGAAGAAACGGACCTCATAATTATCGACAAGGAGTCGTTCGTCTCCAAGATCAACGAGAATCCGCTGGTCGCTTACGTGATCGAGACGCTTACAAAACGAATTCGCACCCTTGACGAACAACTCAAGTATCTTACCATCAAAAGCGACGAGGAGCGCATCATCCACTTCGTCCTGGCCCGCGCCAAGCAACAGGGCACGCCGATGGATGAAGGGGTGAGCCTTGATCAGATCTCCACCGAAACTATCTCCCATATCACCGGGGTTGACATCAAAAAGGTAGAAGAATACCTGAAGCGTTTGGAAGACGTGGAACTTATCAAGGTAGGCGAGAACGAAATCGTCGTGCACAGCATCCCGGACCTGGATGAATACATCCGCTACCTGAAGCTGCGCGATAAGTTCAAGGCATAGCGAACGAGAAGAAAAGAGCCGATGACGAAGGCTGAGAGTCAAAGATAGTGGTGTGTCTCCTGCAAAGGTTCCCTCCCAGTTAAAAACCGCTTATGAGTGACGCAAACTTCGAGGCGAAAGATAAGCCTGATACCTTAAGGCTTCTTGAGCGTCTTGCTCCTATTGCCGAGGAGAAGAAAGAACTTGAAGCCAGGCTGACCGATCGGGCAGTGCTTTCTGATCCGAAGGAGCTCAAAAGAACCTCCTATCGGTACAAGAGATGCGAGCAGATACTCTCCCTTGGAGAGCGTCTGCGAAACATCCTCAAGGAGATGGAGGCCGCCGAGGAGATGCTTTTGGAAGGAGAAGAAGACGAAAGTTTCCTGGATGGGATTCGGGCGGAGATTGCGGAGCTTGAGAAAAGAACGAATCTGCTGACAAGCGAGCTGCGTGCCTTGCTGATTCCACCCGACGAGCGCTGGCAGCGCAACTGCATCATGGAGATACGCGCCGCCGCCGGTGGAGACGAGGCAGGTCTTTTTGCAACAGATCTCTACCGCATGTATTCCCGTTACATCGAGCGCCGGGGATGGAGGCAAGAGGTGTTTTCTTCGAACGCAACACAGATAGGCGGCCTCAAGGAGATCGTCTTTCTTGTTAAAGGGGAGGAAGCCTTCCGTTACATGCGATTTGAGTCCGGCGTGCACCGGGTACAGCGGGTGCCTGAAACCGAGGCCTCGGGCCGCATCCATACCTCAACCGCAACCGTGGCGGTATTGCCCGAGGCCGAGGAGAAGGACGTGGCCATAGATCCCAAAGATCTTGTGATAGAGACCTTCCGCGCATCCGGGAAAGGCGGGCAGCACGTGAACGTCACCGACTCGGCGGTACGCGTCAGGCACAAACCAACAGGTCTTACGGTGAGCTGCCAGGATGAACGATCACAACATCAAAACCGCGCGAGGGCGATGCACATCTTAAGGGCAAGGCTGCAGGAGCTGATGCGAGCAAAAGAAGAAACCAAACAGGGAGCCGAACGCAGGGTGCAGATAGGCACTGGGGAGAGAAGCGAGAAGATCAGAACATACAACTTCCCGCAGAACCGGGTAACCGATCACCGCATCAAGGTAAGTCTTTACAGGCTCGGCGAGATACTTACAGGCGACCTGTACGAGTTTCACAATCTGTTACTTGAAGAGGAGGCGCGGCATTATGCAGAAGACAGCGTTTGAAGAAGCCCGCTCGGCTTCTCTGAAGATCGACTGGCAGGAGAGGCTCCTTTTGCTTGAATACGTCACCGCCAAATCGTTACCCGACCTGGTCGTTGATCGAGCATCCCTTACCACTGAGCAGAAGAAGCAATTGATTGACCTGATGAAGAGGCGGGAGGAAGGTACGCCTCTCGAGATTCTGGTTGGGACCGCCCCCTTCCTCGATTTCGAGTTGGAAGTCAGACCAGGGGTTTTCATACCAAGACCGGAGACGGCCCAGCTGGTGGAGCGAACCATCGCTGAGCTAAACGAGGCCCCCAAGGTCATCCTCGAACTTTGCACAGGCACCGGCGCAATCGCCATAGCACTGGCGCGAAGGTTCCCCGAAGCCCGCATGATCGCAACCGACCTGGCCCCTGTTGCCCTGAGATTGGCTGAACGCAACGCAGAAAGAATGAAGATTAGAGAGCGTATTCGATTCGTCATGGGCAATCTCTTTGGGTTTGAGGGTGCCTCAAAGCTTGAGGGAAAGCTGGATCTTTTGATCTCCAATCCTCCTTACATACCGACCGGTCTTCTTGCGGAGCTTGCACCAGAGGTTCGCAACTTCGACCCTCTCATATCTCTTGACGGCGGTCCTGACGGCTTCCGTGTGACCGAAAGGATTCTTGACGGGGCCGAGCGGTTCCTTTCCCCTAAAGGACTTCTAGCCCTTGAGATAGACCCACTGCTTTACAAACCACTTGAGCGCT
>JAYELY010000335.1:0-8087 GCA_034717795.1 Caldifarciminota bacterium | reverse complement strand
GCCACCAGACGGTATCTATGCGGTGAGATTCGGGACGCAACGCAGTCCCGGCGTATGCTACATCGGCTCAAGCCCGACATTCGGAGATTCAGCGCACAAGATCGAGGTTCACCTGCTGGAAGGTCCTCCAGAAGAGGGTACGGCACCCATTGTTCACTTCGTTGAAAGGCTGCGTCCTGATATGAGGTTTGATTCCATGGAATCGCTCCGCAAGAAGGTCAAAGAGGATGTAGCGCAGGCAAGGAGGGTGTTATCGCAAAGCTAGATACAAAGACGTTCTTCAAGCTGTTCACGAACCGCAACTTTGCGCTTTTTGCCACGGCCAACATGATCTCCCAGATCGGGGACCGCTTCACCCAGATGGCGTTCATAGAGCTTCTGGGAGCGGAGTTCTTTGGCAGCTTCGCGGCCTTCGGCGGCGTCGCGGTGATCTTCACGCTTCCCTCGATCGTACTCGGCCCCATTACCGGCCCTTTGATAGACTCATGGCGCAAGAAGAGGGTGCTCATTACAGCAGACCTCTTAAGGGCGGGTTTGATCCTTTCCCTACCATTTGTCTACCAGCTTTCCCATAGCGGTGGTACCGGGTCTCTAATCCCAATGCTTGGGGTGGCCCTGGTGGTCTACGTGTTCGGATTCTTCTTTAACTCGGCCCGGCTTGCGTATATCCCCCTTATCGTCCCCCGGAACCAGTATCTGGCGGCAAACTCGGCAAACCTTACCCTGCTACGTGTAGCCACCGGACTGGGAACCGTGGCCGGAGGACTTACCGTGTATTTCATTGGCTGGAGGCTGGGGTTCCTCCTCGATGGCATAACCTACTTCGTCTCGTTCGTCCTCATACTTTTCATCGTGGTCAAGGAGAGACCCCAGGAGAAGGATATCAGGGAAATGGTAAGGAAAAGGATGGTATCCTACCGGGAACGGATCAAGAAATCGTTGGACTTCGTACTCGATACATTCAACATGGTATTTATCAGGTTGACCGCCCTTCCAACTATCTATTTTTGGGAGTTTGTAAAAAATGAGTTCGTGAAGGGCAAGCCGCGTCCCAGGAGGGAGATTGATTTAAAGGTAGAGATTAAAAGCCACATGAGGAACATAAAAGGCGGGATTAAGCTGATGATTCAAACCCGGATGATGGGTTTCGTTATGGTTTCAATATTTGTCCTGTTCTTTGTCTCCGGGGTCAGCTTCTCGGTGCTGGTACCCACCATCCAGCAGACCTTTGGGATGGGGACTCCAGGGGTTACGGTGATGGCGGTGGCAGCCGCGGTAGGCATGGTCCTGGGGCCAATACTTACCGGTGTTAGGGGTTCTGCCTATCCCAAACACCGGCTTATAATCTCAAGTTTTGTGGTGTTGGGGTTGCTTTTCGGTTTTGCCGGAGCGAGCTATCTGGTTATCGGCACCCAGAAGGTTTTTACCACACCTTGGCTCAACTGGACAATGATCAGCGTGATGGGATTGGTGGTTCTGGTTGGGGGTGCGGTGTTCGGGGTTATAAACATCGCCCAGGATACCATAATCCAGGAGCGCATCCCGGCCCAGGCTCGAGGCAGGCTTTTTGCCTGGCGCGAGGTGCTGGCCAGCCTGGCTTTCGTGGCAACCGCGGTCCCGGCAGGTTTCGTGGCCGACGCAGTGTCTTTTGAGTACGTGCTGCTGGTGGTGGGATGTATTGTGGTTGCCTTCGCAATAACCTGGGTGCCGTTGATATGGGAATCAAGCGATGCTGAATCCTTCAACCATGGAGGTTCGAGATGAACACCACGCTTCTTTTGATGAGCATCTTTTTCCTTGCCTCGCCCCAGATCGAGGTCTCGGAACAAAGCTTCGACTTCGGCTACGGGTTTGTAGGAGAGCACTACCGCCACACATTCTGGATATACAACCGCGGCGATGAGCCTCTTTTGATCAAAAAGATCCGCACCTTCTGCGGCTGCACGACCACCGAGCTCAAGCGCAACCAGCTTGCACCGGGTGACAGCACGTCCTTCGACTTCATCTTCGATACCCAGGGCTTTTTCGCGGAGCGCGTCAAGTGGGCATACATACGTTCGAACGACCCTCAAGATTCCCTCCTCAAGGTAAACGTAACCGTCCGACTCTACGAGGACTACTCCCGCACACCATTCCAGGTGGAGCCTGCCTATCTGCACTTCAACCGGATAGACTCGCTGGCAGACGAGGTCGTGCTTAAACTGGTTAACTCTTCGGATACCGACTACAATCTTGAGATTATAGAGACACCCGCCGCACTCGAAAGGCCCGAGCTTTCTCAGAGCACTCTTGCCGTTGGGAAAGGGTTGGAGCTGGCGCTTCATCCCAGGGACGGCATCCGTGACCCCGCACTTTTCAAAAGCTCGGTGACCTTCGAGGCCTGGACCCCTGCCGAGATTGTGCGCTTCTCCGTGCCTTTACATATCCGCCGCTAAGAGGTGGGTTGTGAGATCGCGGTGAGGGAAACTGGATGACCATCCTTATCGAATCCTTGACAAACCAGGAAGGTGGACGTATCCTATTATTATAAATAACCTAAGGAGAGAGAACGTGAAGCATTTTAAATCCTTTATACTCGCTTCAGCAATTATAGCCACTCCCCTCATATCTTACGGCTGGATGCGCACCTATGGAGGGGAGAGCGATGACGAGGGGCAATGCGTTCAACAGACCTCGGACGGTGGATATATCGTTACAGGACGCACTTCATCTTTCGGCGCGGGCCAGCTGGACCTGTGGCTCCTCAAAACAGATTCAGATGGGGACACCCTCTGGACACGGCCCTATGGTGGAGATGAGCATGACTACGGTAGCGAGGTTCGGGTGACCTCGGATGGCTCCTACATCGTTATAGGGAACACCTTCTCGTTTGGTGCCGGGGATTGGGACATCTGGCTTCTTAAGGTCAACTCAGAGGGTGACACCCTATGGACTCGCACCTACGGCGGGGTAGCCAGGGAGGGCGGTAGCTGGGTTGAGGAACTCCCTGATGGGGGGTACATAGCGGCTGGAGGCACCAAGTCCTTTGGGGCAGGAGATTTCGACGGCTGGCTGCTTAAGCTTGACGCTGATGGCGATACGTTGTGGACTCGTATCTACGGTGAACCAGGTTTTGATTTCTGTATGTGCGTTCAGCAGACCCCGGACGGAGGATATATCATTACAGGAGGAAGCGGCCCGGATGTCTCACACAGAGATCTTTGGTTGCTTAAAACCGACGCTGAAGGTAATCCTGAGTGGTCGAAGGTCTACGGAAAGGATCAGAAGGATTATGGTTATGGTGTATTACAGACGGCGGATGGAGGTTATATAGTTGTTGGATGCAGGGACTTCCCACCCTCATGCACGTTCGGGAACCTCTGGCTGCTTAAGACTGACGCCGGAGGCGATACCATCTGGACCCGCACATACGGTGGGGATTCAAAGGCAGATCGAGGTGATTGCATCCAGCAAACAAAGGATGGGAACTACATTATCGTCGGGTGGACCCGTTCTTTCAGTACAGGTGGAGCGGATCTATGGTTGCTCAAGGTAGATTCTGAAGGCGACACCTTATGGACTCGCACATTCGGAGGCGAATCCGGCGAGTGGGGCACATGTGTTCAGCCGACCTCGGATACGGGCTACATAATCACAGGTTACACATATTCCTTCGGGGCGGGTGGGGCCGACCTCTGGTTGATCAAAACCGATTCGCTAGGACAGGTTGCCGTTTCCGAGGAGCCGGCTGAGGATAAGATTAACTGGGAAGTGACCACACCCATCGGTCCACAGATTGTGCTGAGATACGAAGATAACCCAGAAGGCTTCACAGCTTCGGTGTTTGACAGCTTAGGCCGCAAGGTGGATGAGGTGCACGCCGCTGCCGCGTCCGGGACAATTCAATGGGGCCAAGGCCACAACCAGGGGGTTTACTTCATAGTGCCGAGTGGGGGTAAGGCGTCGGTACAGAAGGTCGTCTTGATAAAATAACCCCCTTCCCCTAACCCCTACCCGACGGCCCCAGACGGTGGGATTAACAGGGCACGATGTCCCACCAGGGGAGGGGAATCATAAAGAGCATTCCCTTCGGGAATAGATTGCTTCGCACCCTTAGGGTGCTCGCAATGACATTCATTATAGGGGTCTCCGCACGGATACGAAGCAGTCTGTGTACAACAGACACTCTTGTCTGTTCTAAGGTTACAACAAAAAAGCGCTTAACATTATTTTTCTTCGTCAGACAAGTTTCCGATCTTTCGCCCGCAGGGCGAAAGGAGGATTTGCGGTTGACACTTTGTCTTGATCACCTATAATTCCCAAACAAACCCTTACTTAGCCGACTGGAGGATACGTGTTTAAGAAGATTGCACTCCTTGCTTTAATCGCAGGAGTACTTATCGGGGCTCAGGCCCCGGTCCCCGACCCCGAAAAACCACAGCCCGGACAGAAGGTGTCGTGGAAGATTAAAGGATTCGCCTACGAATCCGAGAACCCTCGCATGCTACTGGCCGCCTACACCCCGGATACGGTATTGATCCAGATAATACCCGGCAGGCCCTCCCAGGACGAGTGGTACTTCTCATATACCGTCCCTCGAGAAGCAACCATCCTCACCTATAAGATAGAGGACGACGAAAAACCGCTTCTGGACGATGACGGAGTGTTTTTCGCCGCACCGGTGTACGATGAGAGTGGCAAGCCGCGCTACGACGCGAACCGCAGTTATGCAACGCTTTACCTTGACCCTCTTGCGGATCGCTGGGACCGTGCGTGCGAGCTTGTCAAGCTGGAGCTCGAGTATTACCCCATGAACTGGCAAGCGCTTGTGCTTTTGCACAGATTAGAGCTCCAGGCGGGCGAGACAACTGAAGCCGCTGTAGCAGCCGAGCTTGACTCCCTCCTTGCCGCAGAGCCTGACTCCCTGGAGGCCCTGCGCTTTGCCGCGATGGAGTTCTTTATCGCATCGCAAGTCTTCAAGAACAAGGGCGAGGCACTTATGGCGCTCTGCGCTGAGAACTATCCTGAGGGTTCCAGCTGGACAGACTATCAGAATAGCATCTACGCTTTCATTTCAGAGACACCACAGCGTCTGGGTGAGTTTGAAAGGGCGGTATTCCCCTTACTTAAAGGAGATGCAAGGGAAACCGCTTACTTTCTACTTATGAGCTACGCGCTTGCCGGACGCCGCAAACAACGCATCGAGAGCATAGCTGCGGATTTCCTTGCCGAGTTTCCAACCTCGCCGCTTGCTCCGGCCTTCATCATCACCATGCTTCAGGTTAAGTATGAGCAACCGACAGCTCTTTGGGCCGCGGATATGATCGAATGGCTCGAAAAGTATCCCGATGACCCGGAACTCAACATTCAGTTGGCCGAATACTACATGGACCGCAGCTGGAAAACCGCACTTGGCTACTACCGCAGCGCCGTAAAGAACGCCGATGACCCCATGGCCGCGGCTCGCTTTGCAGAAGCAGCTGCAGTCAAGGGAAAAAACTTCGCGGAAGCCTCAAAATACCTGAAACAGACAATCAAGGAGATCAGCGCCGACCGTTACCGTGAGCTCCTCTGGTGGCGCAGCTTCAGCGAACGCCGCACCATACTCCTTGAGACCCAGGCAACCCTCTACACCACCCTCGGCTGGCTCTCGTTCAAATACGGCAAATACGAAGATGCAGTCCGCGAACTTCTACTGGCGGACTCTCTGCTCACCAGCATCCCGGATTACGAAGAAGAGGTCTACAGACGTCTGCTCGCGGTAAGCGAGAAGGCCGGAGATCTTGCTGCACGCAAGATTGCGCTCCTGAACCTCCTGCTGGTTGAGCCTGAGGATCGCACCATACAGAAGGCTCTTCAGGATATCTATCTTCTGGATCACGGAACCGTCGAGGGTTTCGAGGAGTGGCTGCAGGCAGAAGAACTCGAGATCGCGCTGCGGCGCAGGATGAACGTCCCGGTGCCGAACTTCCCGCTTCTCACCCTTGCCGGTGATACCGTATACGCCAGTGAGTTTGCAGGGAAGGTCGTAGTTGTCAACTTCTGGGCAACCTGGTGCGGTCCGTGTAAGGAGGAGATACCCAGGCTCAACCAACTCGTGCGCTCATATCAGGACCGAGACGATGTGGTCTTCATCGGTATCTCCAGCGAGGAGCCGCAGACGGTAGACAGCTTCCTGGACGCCAACACCTTCCTCTACGAGGCTTACATCGACCCGTCAGGCATGCTCTCCAGCCTGTTTCAGGTCTCGGCCGTCCCCGCACACACGGTAATCGACCCAAGGGGCGTGCTTCAATTCCACCACGTCGGGGCCATCCCCAACATAGACAAGCTACTGACCATGGAGATCAACTCCCTTCTTAATGAATAGACGTGCCCTTATCCGGGGCGTGATTGGGATCGGGGAGGTAGTGTTGATTTTGATGGGGTGTGTTACGGTGGCAGGATGTGTGCTGAGGGCGACCACACGCACGCCACAGCGCGACGCGCTTGTGGAGGAGATACGCCGCTTCAAGGGAACGCCCTACGTCTACGGCGGCTCGACCCCAAAAGGTACGGATTGCTCGGGATTTACAATGACGGTTTTCAAGAGATTCGGGGTAAAGATGCCGCACTCGGCAGAAAAGCAGTTTAAGATGGGCAAGCCGGTCTCAAGACGCAACCTGAAGATGGGTGATCTGGTTTTCTTTCGCAGAGGCAGACATGGCAAGGTGAACCACGTGGGCATCTATCTTTGGGACGGCAAGATGGCGCACGCATCTTCCTCTAAGGGTGTGATAGTAGTCCGCTGGGAAGGCAACCCCTACTATGAACACCGATATGCGGGAGCGCGGAGGATAATAGATTTCTAACCCTGATGCCTGAAAACCCACTTTTGTCTACGGAAGAATTCCAGTAAATCGATGTATTCAACCTCAAAATACTTACACCGATTGGATATCTTTAATGTAGCACAGGCTCTCCAGCCTGTGGATAATCATAAAAGAACGGGCTAGAGAGCCCGTTCCACACGCGGGGTCGCTATTCCCGAAGGGAATGTACCGATTCTTTCTCTGCGATCTTTTCGCCACAGGCGAAAAGGAGCATATGTTTCCCCTTCCTTGGTGGAGGGGCACCCTCTCAGGGTGCCCAGACAGGCTGGAGAGCCTGTCTCTACATTTCTGAATCTTTATGGCGCGGGACGACCTGAAGGTCGGCCTGTTTTGTCGTTGCGAGCGGCTAAAAGCCGCGAAGCAATCTATTACCCCTCCCGTTGTGGAGGGGGATTAAGGGGGAGGGGAATAATGAAAGTCATCGCGACCGACCGTCCGCCTCGTAAGAGGCGGGGAAGGGTGGCGAGCTCATAGCACCGCCTTGCAGAATGAGATTGTCACGCTCCACTTGGTCGCTCACAATGACACCCTCTCCCTACCCTCCCCCGTCAAGGGGGAGGTGTAACTTTACCCCACGCCGTTACTTCGTAACTCCGCGGGGACCCCTAGAACAGTTCTGTACTGCGATCTTTTTACCGCCAAGTAAAAAAGGAGCATATAACTTTGGAGTGCGACAACCGCGTTGTCGCACTCCATACCAGTATACCTCCGTCGGGTGCTCCAGCCTGTGCATAATATAAAAGAACGGGCTAAAGAGCCCGTTCCACACGGTTTGTTAAATGTAGGCCCACCACCTGGTAACAATCTCCTGGCGCACGAACTTCTGCCCCTTGACAAGTCGGGAAAGAAACCTATACTCAAATACGAAGGCATACACGAAGGAGTTGGATTGTCTCCCCGTGTAACCCTCTTGAGCAGATGAGTTAATGATGGGCTTTCTAGGGCGGCCTGCAAAAACGGACGGTTATTATGAGTGAATGTCAAAGTGTGAATTTCCACGAAAGAAAAGGAGGTGCGCCAATCCTTTGTAATCGGAGTATTCCGACCCCAGTTCACATAGAGTTATGTTGAAAAACCCATCCAGCTAGAGCTAGGAGGTTTAACATGAGAGTAAAAGTAAGGGGCGTCTTTCTCACCATGGTGTTACTTCTCATTCCAGGTCTTTTAATGGCCGGTATCATGGGGAAGATCACCGGGCGGGTAAGAGACGCCGGAACAGGAGATCCCCTGCCCTCT
>JAYELY010000334.1:0-1598 GCA_034717795.1 Caldifarciminota bacterium | reverse complement strand
TAGCCTGGGACTTTCAGTACACCATGCCGGACGGCAACGAACGCGAGACCCGAACATCCCGTGCGTTGATTAACGAGGCCACCTATCCACTTATGATGCACGATGAGATTGACGAGGCCATCGCTAATGGTGATACATCCATAGACATACTTTTTATAGATTAGTATCACCCCACACCTTTGCGTTGCAAAAGTCTGGGGACCCGGACTCGATTTAGGGTTTAATGCAGGCTAGGGGATAGCTCTCAGATGTTTAATTGTGATGCTGACAGGATAAGGCTTAAAGAAAACCCCTACCCTCTCGAGTCTAAGAGATGGAGATTGAGGCTCCATCGCTAAACGGAGCTGAGTGTTACGGGTCTATGGTTCGCTCGCCGGGCAGCTCGGCCTCGATGACCTTGGGGGGATGCCCAAAAATCCTAGCATATATCTGGGGATAGGCGTCCTTGCCACCGGCAAGCAGGAGGGCCAGAGGCATAACCATCTTACCAAGATGGACCATCTGGTTAGAGATCCCCTGAATCTCGGCCTGTGCATGAGAATCCGAACGCAGCCTTGAAAAGTGGTAAAGCTCCCGAGCGTTTAATGTTACAAGCACCCTTCTGCGGTGGGCGTTGGTGAGGATATATGTGGCGGCATTTGGATTCTCACGGGCTATCTCATGATAGAGTGTAAGGCTTCGTTCCATGATCTGCTTGAACTCCGCTTCTCGACCGATCCTCTCGATTGGTTCCGGCAGGCTGAACCCAAGGTCTGGATCGTAAGGCTGCGGCGATATACTCGCCATCCGGTGGCGCTTGAGCTGAGCAAAGCATGATGCTGAGCAGATCAACTCATAGGTCAATGTTACGTGCTCGAACTCGCGCAGCATCGAGTCGTACAGCTCGGCTCTCTCGAAAGCGATCTTTATTAAATCCAACCGCTGTTGGTCTGTCATCTTCTCGACAGCCTCTCGGCAGGCTTCGAAGGATGCAGAGCCGACGCGGTAGAGAAGTGCGGTAAGTAGTCTGAGGTCGGCGTCCTCGGTTGAGTCTATAAGGGTCACGTCACCCTGTGGCCGTTTCTCGAAGCGGAGTTTTCCGGCAGCTTCAGTCAGTGCGGGATAGGTCTCCTGATCGAAGCGATTAGGCTCGCAGAAGAGAAGGATGGATGGTGCTACCTTTTTTGCCTCATCGTAGAGCCTTTGCCCCAGCCCCCTTACCTCGGCCAGCCGATGGGATGCAAAGCGGCGCACCATGAGTTCCAGCTCCCGGGCGTTGACGGTCATCCCAAGCTGGCTCTGGGTTGCCAGTGCGGCAACGTAGCGGGCGTCCTCTTTTTCCTCGTTTTGTTCTCGTTCCTCGACTATCGTTGCCAGTGCGGCAACGTAGCGGGCGTCCTCCTTGGCCCGGTTGGCAAGGTCTCGTCTGTTCCCGGCAAGAACCGGATCATGCTTAGCGTGGTAAGTCTTCAGATCCTCGAATAAAGAGTGATAGAGGGCGTTCTGGGCGGCGATGACCTTCTTGAACTCATCCGCCTTTCCCAGTTCCACGATCTCTTGGGGGAGCACAAAGTCATCGCTCAACGTTATGTAGCGCTGTGACTTTTCGGTATACGAAG
>JAYELY010000333.1:0-1600 GCA_034717795.1 Caldifarciminota bacterium | reverse complement strand
AAAGACGAGGCTGCGTGAGGAGAAGCAGAAGATAAAACGTTCGATGAAGAAGTCGAAACCTGCCAAACGGCCACCCTCCGTACGGAAGCCAAGAAGACTTTCGGAAGAAGCGGTACAGAAGGCAATCAAGCAGACCCTTGCCCGGATGGATCACAAACGCCCCAAGAAGAGAGGCGGCAAACGCCCTCGTCCGGCTCGCAAGATTCGCAGAGCAGAGGAACAAACCAAGATATTTGAACAGGCCAAAGAACCCGCTCGCGCTTTGCGAGAGGCAGCGGTCAGTGAATATATGAGCGTTTCAGAACTTGCCCACGCCTTCGGAGTCCCACCGGCCGAGATCGTCAAACGCTGCGTCCAGATGGGCGTGTTCGTAACCATCAACCAGCGCCTGGATATGGACACGATCTCTATCCTAGCCGAGGAGTTCAACGTCAAGATCGAGGTGGAAGAAGAACCCGTTCTGCGGGGAATAGAGGAGGAGGAATCCCTCGATGTGAAAACCCGGCCGCCAGTGGTGGTAGTTCTGGGGCATGTGGATCATGGAAAGACAACCCTCTTGGACTACATCCGCGAAACCCGGGTGGCGGCACAAGAGGCGGGCAAGATCACCCAGCGTATAGGTGCATACACCGCGCGGATAAAGGACTTTAAGATCGTCTTCCTGGACACCCCGGGGCATGAAGCCTTCACCGCCATGCGTGCACGAGGTGCCTCGGTAGCAGATATCGCGCTGTTGGTCGTGGCCGCAGACGACGGCATAAAGCCGCAGACCATAGAAGCCATCCATCACGCCAAGGCCGCGGACTTGACGATAATCGTAACCATTACTAAAATGGATCTTGAGACAGCCGATCCTGATAAGGTTAAGAGCCAGCTCACCGAGCATAACATCGTAGTTGAGGAATATGGCGGCAATACAATAGCAGTCCCTGTCTCGGGTGTAACCGGCGAGGGTGCCGACGACCTTCTGGACGCCATTCAGGTTACAGCCATGGAGCTTAATCTCAAGGCTCCATACGACGGTACGGCAAAAGGTGTGGTGATTGAGTCGAAATTGGACACCTCCAAAGGGACGATTACCACCATCATAGTAAAGCGGGGAACCCTGCACCGAACAGATCCCTACATATGCGGCGAGTGGTGCGGGCGAGTGAGGGAGATGACCGACGAGAGCGGCAAACGCCTGGCTGAGGCCTCGCCTGGAACGCCGGTTCAGGTCCTGGGGATCGGCGGGATCGTAGAGCCCGGTGAGACGTTCGAGGTGGTAGCCTCGGAACGCAACGCGCGCGAGCTGGCCCAGCGACGCAAGCTCATGCGCCGTGAACGCACCCTTGCGGCATCCTCCAAGCTCTCACTCGAGGCTATCCAGCAGCAGATACAGGAAGGAAGAGTCAAGGAGCTTCGTATCGTTCTCAAGGGAGACGTCTACGGATCGGTCGAGGCACTCACCTCTTCCTTTGAGGGCCTTTCCATTGATGAAGTAAAGGTGAAGGTAATCCACGCCGGGGTGGGAGCGATAAACGTAACCGACGTGAACCTGGCTGAAGCGTCCGGGGCGGTGATCATAGGCTTCCACGTAACCGCCCATGCCGATGCCCGC
>JAYELY010000332.1:0-8181 GCA_034717795.1 Caldifarciminota bacterium | reverse complement strand
CCAGTACGTCAAACACCTGGGGTCGGATTATTAACACTTGACGCTGAGATTCATATACGTAGAATAACCTCATGGGTGACGAAGTGCTCACGTGTCCCAAGTGCGGCTCAGAGGAGCTAGTAGACTGGGGGACAAACCGCAGGATGTATCGGCGCTGCCACGAGGTCTTCGCCGTCACGGAAGAGGAAATCGAGGATAGGGAAGACAGCTTAAAAACCGCTTCAGAGCGCGCCGAGGAGTTTCTTGATTCCTTACGCGCAGACCGTGAAAAGGCGAAAGAAGAATACGACCGCAAGGAGAAGGCTACCTTGGTATCGGAGGAGGAAGCGGTAGAGATCGCTTCGGAGCCCTCCACCCAGCCAGAGGCACTCCGAGAAGTAACGGTAGAACCTGAGGCGAGCGCTACCCGTGAGTTCGAGGAGTTCTACGCAAACCTGAAGACAGAACAAACAAGACAAGCGGAAACGCACGCGGCAAGACCTCAGGTTCCTGCCCAAAAAAAGAAATCGTCTGCCAGGAAAGCAATAGTTTGGGTTGTTCTCGTTATCATCTGCAGTCTCAGATAGGATTATGAAAGAAAATTCCCAAGAAAAACAGAGGAAATCTCGAAGGAACACTTGGCTTGCGGTGCTTTTATTCATCCTTCTTATCGTAGGGATAGGAATAATCTTTGCGCTTGTAGATCTCATCTTCTCATTCTGACCCACAAGTAGTTCTTTAACATCCCTTGACAATTCTACAATCAGGGGTATGGTTATTGCGATATTAGGAGGATAAGGAGGATACGCATAAAAAAGAAGCTTCCCTGGTGGGTAAAACTGATGCGTTACTTCGGACGAAGTCTGGTAATCATCTGGGCAGCGTTCTGGTTGTTCTTTGTGCTAGCTTCGGTTGTCAGTGAGTTCTCGATTGCTGAAGGCAGTTGACAGGAATTGCTAATCGGTAAAGGCACCGACTAAAAAGACTATTCAAAATGCTCGATAAAAGGTAGGGGCGAGGTATGGGATCTGTGCCAAAAGATCCAATCCTACGACTTTTTCGATAATCATCGGATTGACAACGCGCATTTAAGGTACACAGGCTACGTATCTGCTCGACTTACCTCAATTCACTTCTTGTCTTAATCTGCGTCAATCTGTGTTCCGAAGGAGAACGACTGAAAGGAGTTCTACCGAAGGGAAACGAGTTTCAATCTGCGGTTTCAAGGGGTTTTGACCCAGTCCGTATGCCGCGCCCCTATTATTTCCCGAATGGCTGCACAGTAATCGTGTTGGGCGATAATCCTAGCGTTCTTTGATGAGCGGCGCGATGCCCGGCAGCCTGTTGCCTTCAAGGAACGCAAGGCACGCGCCGCCGCCTATGGATACGTGGGAGAGCTTATCCTTAAAGTCGAAGGCTCGCAGCATGGCAAGCGAGTCTCCGCCGCCGGTGACCGTGATTGCTCCACGGTCGGTTGCCGCAACCACCGCTTCGGCTATCTGGCGGGAACCATCGGCAAAAGCCGGCTCTTCAAAGGCTCCCAGTGGACCGAACCACAGGATGGTCTGCGCCTTGGAGACGAATTCTGCAAACGCCTTGCGGGTCTGGGGGCCGATGTCAAAGCCCTCGAGATCGTCAGGGAAGGCGTCGGCTCGAACCACCTTTTTCTTCTCCGGCTCGGCATAGGTGGGCGCGGCCACGTAGTCTATAGGCAGTTTGACCTTGGGCGAGTCGGCGATGTCGTCTATCTCATCCACCAGATCCTCGTCCACTATAGATTGGCCCACCGACAATCCTCTTGCCACCTGCACCGTGTATGATGATCCGCCGCCGACAAGAACCTCATCAACCTTATCCAGAAGGAAACGGAGCGAGCGAACCTTATCCTGGATTTTTTTGCCGCCTATGATTACGATGAACGGTTTCTCCGGGGCATGCAGCACCTTCGAGAAGTAATCGACCTCCCGTAAGAGAGAGAACCCTGCGGCAGGGTCATTGAACAGGGTGGGCAGGAGCGAGATGCTGGCGTGTTCACGATGCGATACCGGGAAGGCGTCATTAACGTAGTATGAGCCGTAGGAAGCCAATTTCTTGGCGAACTGGGGATCATTTTTTCTCTCACCGGGATGGAAACGAAGATTTTCCAACAGGAATATCTCACCCGCGTGAGCTGCATCGATGCTTGCTTTTGTTACGTCATTTAAGGATTCGGAAAGGAAGTTAACCGGGTGGTTAAGAAGGGTCTGGAGCTCTGGCAGGACGCGTGCCAAGCTCATGTCAGGCTGGGGACCTCCCTGCGGCCTGCCCCAGTGCGAGAGGATGATTGGCACAGCCCCGCGTTCAAGCAGGTACTCCAAGGTATCAAGCGTTCCCTTGATACGGGCGTCGTCGGTAATCAGGCCTTCGGGGTTAACCGGGATGTTGTAGTCTACGCGAACGAGAACCCTGTCGCCTTGTTTTATGGGCAGTTCTGAAACGCTTCGCAGGATCATAGCCGCCCCCCCATGTAGAGAACGAGGTCCACTATCCGGTTCGCATAGCCCCACTCGTTGTCGTACCAGGCAAAGACCTTGAGAAGATTACCGTCTACCACCGAGGTCAGGGGAGCGTCAAATACGGCCGACGCAGGATTGGTGGTCAGGTCTACCGAGACCAAGGGTTCGGTCGAGTATTCGAGGATTCCTTTAAGTTGTCCCTCGGCGGCCTGCTTGAACGCGGCGTTGACCTCATCCACTGTGGTAGGCTTCTTGACCACCGCCGCGAAGTCAACGATGGAAACATCAGGGGTAGGAACACGAATGGATATTGCGGAGAGCTTGCCTTTAAGATGCGGCATCACCTCGATGATCGCCTTGGCTGCACCGGTGGTTGTGGGAATCATGGAAAGGGCAGCGGCCCTTGCTCTCCTTAAATCCCTGTGCGGAGTGTCAAGGATACGCTGGTCAGCGGTGTAGGCGTGCACGGTGGTCATGAATCCCTTCTCGATCGTAAACGTCTCATCCAGCACCTTAACCACAGGGGCCAGACAATTGGTTGTGCATGAAGCGTTGGACACGATGTGGTCGGAGGCCGGATCGTAGGATTCGTGGTTTATTCCCATGACGAAGGTGGGCACCTGGCCCTCACCCTTGGCAGGCGCCGATATTATAACCTTCTTTGCACCGGCCTCAAGATGGGCAGAGGCCTTCTCGTATGTCCGGAACAGCCCGGTTGACTCGACCACGATGTCCACACCCAGCTCCTTCCAGGGCAGGGCTGCTGGGTCCTTTTCTGCAAGCACCTTTACGTGTCGTTCCTCGATCGTGAACCCGTCGTCTTCTGGGACTGCATCAAGATGTTCGCCGCGGTGAACCGAGTCGTACTTCAAAAGATGCGCCAGGGTCCTGGCATCGGTGATATCGTTGACCGCAACGAACTCGAGTCCTTTGTCCCTGAAAGCGCTTCGGAAGAACAGACGTCCTATTCTACCAAAGCCATTGATGGCTACTCTCACCGCCATGTTTCCTCCTAGTTTTTCTTTTTCGCGCCTCTCAAAGCGCGAAGTACTTTACGAACTCAGCGGGAGTAGGATAGGACTCGATTTCTTCTATCTCTTTCTCCTTTGTTTTGATCCACTTATGGATTAACTCTTTGGGGAATAAACCTTGCTTGGTGAGGAACGAGGCATCTGCGTTGAGTGCCCCAAGTGCTTCGGTAAGGCTTGCTGGCAACCGCGGGAACCGATCGTCGTCGGTCTCGGGCTGGTTTTTGATCAGTTCGCCGGGATTGAGGGCCTTACTGACCCCATCAAGTCCTGCCAGAAGGATTCCTGCAAGGGCAAGGTAGGGGTTCGAGGTTGCGTCGGGCACCCGGTACTCGAAGCGCAGATCCTTTGCTCCCCTCACGTATCCGGGTACCCGGAGAGCGGCCTTTCGGTTGGCACGGGAGTGGAACACCTGGGAGGGTGCCTCCATCCCGCCTGTCAAACGACGATAGGAGTTGGTGGTCGGATTCGTGAAGGCACACAAGGCCCTTGAATGCTGGATTATGCCGCCCAGAAACATGAGTGCTGTCTCAGAAAGTTCGTTTTCGTCTTTCTCTGATGAGAACACGTTGCGGTCGTCCTTCCACAGCTGGATGTGGATGTGCATGCCGCTGCCGGCTTCATGGGCAAGGGGTTTGGGCATGAAGGTGGCGTATATCTCACCGGCTCGAGCAGCGTTCTTGATAAGATATTTGACGGTTTGAATCGCATCACCTGCTTGCGAAATATCAAGCAAAGCCGTTTCTATCTCTGCCTGAGCATAACCTCCCACCTCATGGTGATGATACTTTACCTCTATCCCTGCTTGCTCGAGGAGCTTTACCATCTCGCTGCGCAGGTTGGCAAAGACATCCGTTGGAGGCGTGATGTGGTAGGCGTTCACCAGTCCAGACGGGGGTTCTGCCTCACACGAGGAAACGAGATAACCCGAAGCGGTGGTTTCCAGGTAGAACTCAGCCTCGTCAAACAGATAGAACTCAAACTCAGGCAACACGAAGATGCGGTCGGCCAACCCTTCTTGGCGTATGAGAGCCACTACCTTTCGTAGTATGTTACGGGGACAGGCGGAAAAGGGCGTTTTGCCGTCAGGCTCGTAGATGTCGCCGTAGAGGCTTGCAGTGGGTCGTTCGTAGAACGGATCTATGAAAAGGTGTGAGGTGTCCGGTTTCACTACGAGGTCGGATTCGGCAACGTTACGGAAGCCGCCGAGTGAGGAGCCGTCGAACCCCACCCCCTGGGCAATAGCCGTCTGGAGCCTCGCAAGAGGAAAGGTAATGTGATGCAATCTCCCCGAAAGATCGGAGAGCTTTAAGTCCACAAACTCTACACCGCCTTCTTTCAACTCGTTTATCAACTTTTCCATCAGAACTCCTGTGTGATTTGAAACCGCACGCTTCTAGTCCAGCCTTCGACCGGGCCGGTTAAGATGTCTGCCAGAAGGAACTCCGCTCCCGTGCCCTCGTAGATCTCCCAGCCTAAGGCAATTCCGAGATTTACTACGCTTGTATCCCTTTGAGGATAAACGGTCAGCTCCGGTGTTAAGCTGAAGGCATAGCCCAACCTGACTCCACTTACAGCATAAAGATGAAAGGCATTCTCATCCAGCAGATCGTAGCCCGCTCCAAGGCCCAGATCAAACCAGACCCATCCCGCTGGAATCAGCTTCCCTGCAACGAGGTAGAACCCGGCCTGATTTATATCAATCGATCCAACCGGGTCCTGGGAGTCGAATCCTACAGCGAGTGAAAGTGGAAAGCTTACCTCATCAAGTATGGCTATCTTGGCTTCTACCCCAGGAGGAAGTGGATACCACTCGATCGGCCCTGAGCCGATTATGTTTCCGCCTCCGTACGATAGACCGATCTGGAAGCGGTCGAAAAAACCTACACTTAATCCTGCAAGCAATCCACCCCCAGGAGCCAGATGCAGACCGACGCCGTAAGAGCCATGGCTGGCAACCCTTGCATCAGGACGGTGTACATAGGACTGCCCAAATGCCACACACCCCATTGCAAGGAGCAAAAGGGGAATAAAGATAGGCCGTTTCGCTTGGGGGTTCTCTGGGGCGAAGCGCTTACGGTTCATACCCCTATCTTATCCCTCCCTGTGACGATGTCAAGCTTTGGGTCAGAATGAGATGCGGAAAAAGAAGCTACGCTAGCGAGGTGGCAAAATCTTTCCCAGCTCCTTGATGCCAAAAAGCCTGGCGAGTCCGAAATAGATGAGCGCAAAAAGCACGAATCCCACCCCAAGCATGAGGAGGATCGGGAGAAATCCCTGGACTTTGTCAATAAAGTAGAAACGATATCCCAGATAGATGGGCAGCAACGCGATCACCGCCGCGGCAAGCACCCGCAGACCGTAGAGCGGATGGTCGCCTGCATTCCAGCCAGGCAACTTACGTTTCAAGAGGGTCATAAGAATACTCATGGAAAAGAATGAGCAAAAGGTGGTGGCAAAGGCAAACGCGCGGAACCTGCGGGTCTTGAGGATGACAAAGGCAAGCAGGAGATTCAAGCTGATGTTGAGCACCACGCTGGCCAGGTTTACGAACATGGGGGTGCGGGAATCCTTGAATGCGTAGAACGCGACCGAGAGTGTTCGCACCGAAGCCGCGGCCCATATACCGGCCACATACAGTATGAGAGCCTGGGCGGTATAGCTGGTGTCCAAAGATGTGAACTCCCCTCGCTGATAGATCACACGGATGATCGGATGGGCGAATGCGATTACAAAAAACAGGGTGGGGATCAGGAGAACCGAGATGGCTCTTAGGGACCGCCGGATGGATGAGGCAAGACCTGCAAGGTCGCCCTCCGCCCTTTGCTTGGAAAAAAGGGTGAGGCTCACGGTTCCCACCGCCGCACCGAAAAGAGCAAGCGGCAGGTGCATCACCCGGTAGGCGTATGATAGCCAGGAGACCGACCCCTGCTCCAGCAGAGCGGCAAGAAAGGTGTCAACCGCGACCTGAATCTCCACCAATCCAAGCCCGATAACCACCGGAACCCAGAGCTTAAGCACCCTGCCCAGATCAGGCGAGCGCCAGTTGATGTAAGGCCTGTAGCGGTAGCCCCTCCTCCACACCGCAATGTATGGAACCAGGAACTGGAAGAAGACGCCGATCAAGCCTCCAATTGCCATGCCGACAACAGGATCGAGGCCCTTAGATATCCAGAAGTTGTAGGTCAGGTACGCGAGGGCGATCGAGCCGAGGTTGAAGAACGCGGAGCTTACCGCAGGCAAAAAGAACCGGTTGTGAGCGTTGAGTACCCCGGCTGACCAGGCCGAGAGCGAGATGAAGAGAAGGAAGGGGAAGAGGATGCGGTTTAGGAGAGTGGTCAGTTCTATCTTGCCCGCTACACCTTTGAATCCGTGGCCGATCACTGAAACGATCTGTGGCGAGAAGATTATACCAAGGACGGCCAATGCCCCGACGACGATCAAAAGCGTGTTGAACAAATTGTTTGCCAGACGCCACAGGTCGCGGCGGTCTGTGCCTCCCATCTTTTCAACGAAAACAGGAACGAAGGAGGCGGCCAGCGCGTTCTCGGCAAAAAAATCACGTAAGAGGTTGGGAATGCGGAAGGCGATCTCGAAGGCGTCTTTGGCGAACCCGGCGCCGAAGAGTGAAGCCATCACCACCTCCCGCGCCAGACCGGTAAGGCGTGAGATCCCGGTGGCTAAAGAAAATCCTGCCACCCCTTTTCGGAAGCTGGGCTGCTCTGCGATCTTATTCAACAAGTCAGTATACCTCGGTATATTAGGACGTCAAGGAAACCCAGACGTCATCCAATCAAATTGACACCCGCTGATGCCGCGATATAATGCATCATTAAATCTGAACCAACCTTTTGGAGGAGATTGATGGAACAAAAACTCTCCAACCCCGCACCTTTAGGTCTTATGGGCTTCGGGATGACCACCGTGCTTTTAAATATTCACAACGCAGGCTTCTTCCCGATAAGCGTGATGATCCTTTCCATGGGCATCTTCTACGGCGGCCTGGCGCAGATCATCGCAGGTATCCTGGAGTTCCGCAAGGGCAATACCTTCGGCACCACCGCGTTTACCTCATACGGCCTGTTCTGGCTCAGTCTTGTATTTATTCTGCTTGCGCCCAGGCTGGGCCTTGACGTCACCTCTGCACCGTTCCTTGCCTGGTATTTCTTCTTCTGGGGGCTCTTTACCTTTTGTATGATGTTCGGAACGCTTAAAAAGAACGCGGCGCTGTTCGTTGTATTCCTGACGCTTGCAATCCTGTTCTGGCTTCTCGCGATTGCGCACTGGACCACGGGCGAGACTGCTTTGATCTTCACCCGCATCGCGGGCTGGGAAGGGATTATCTGCGGTCTCTCCGCGATCTATCTGGCGATGGCCGAGGTCATAAACGAAAACCTGGGTAAAACGGTTTTACCCATCGGACCGTTCAAGAAGTCCTAGGAGGTCATTCAACTTTTGCCTGATCCCTCGGGGTTCAACAGATAATCTGGGAGTCCGAAGATTAAAAGATGGCGGTGCTCGCCGAAAATTGCCAAGTGAGCACCGCCGTATTCCCAAGCTGTCAAGCCATACACGACTTACATCAACAATCCAGCGCCGTCTCCCATAAAACTCGCCACGCACGACAATCTGCAAGCAACCCTTGACAACTCGGTCTAGTTAAATATAGTTAAGCCGTA
>JAYELY010000331.1:0-1606 GCA_034717795.1 Caldifarciminota bacterium | reverse complement strand
GGCACTGGCTACGATCTTACCTTGCCCATCAACCAGCCCCAGTTGAACGTTGGTGCCGCCTACGTCCACACCCAGCGAGTTAACCGACATAGGCCTTGTAAAGGGCGATGATGCGTCCCTTAAGAACTTCACCCATTTGAATCCCCCGGCGCTGCATGACGACCTCGGCGGTTGAAAGCAGCTTTTTTAGCTCGTAAACGTTGGCCTCGCCCCAGGAGAAGGGGGGTATGTTTTTGGAGCAAAGCCCGCCGCCTAAGACGTTGGCGAAGATGCCGATGATTGAGCCGGTAGGGATGAGCGTCCCTATCGCGGTCTTGGTGTGATCCCCGATCAGACACCCGAACTTCACAAGCCCGGTGGAAAGGATTTCGCCTGCAAGGTTGACATTGACCTCGGAGTAGTTGTTCTTGAGATCGGAGTTGGCGGTCATCGCACCCAGATTGACCCATTCGCCCAGGTAGGAATGTCCGATGAACCCTTCGTGGTGCTTGTTCACGTAGGCGTGGAAGATTGAGGCCTCGACCTCGCCTCCGACGCGGCAGCAAGGGCCAAGGACGGTGCCAGCTCTGAGTCGGGCGCTGTCAACGATTGTGTCAGGGCCGACGTAGCAAGGACCTTCGATAAGGGTCGGGCCTTTTAGGAGCGCGTTGCGGGCGATGGTAACCGGCCCTTTGCGGCAGTCTATGACAACACCTGCTTCGACCTTAGCACCCTTTTCCAACCTGAGCGCTGAGCCGTAGACCGTCACATGGGGATCGAGTTCACCATCGGAAAGCTCTTCCTCGAAATCGCGCGTCACCTCAAGGGCAAGGGAAGTGAATATCTCCCAGGGGTAGAGTGCTCGCCTGCCCGCGATCCGGCGTTTGGTCAGATCCGGTTCTTCAAGAAAATCCCGGATACTCTCGGCGCTCTGGTAGCCTGAAAGCGCATCGGTGCCGAACCCCAGGATACGATCGGCTTTATCCACCAGCAGTTCGTCCGAGTTGACGGCTGAAAGGGGCTCGGCAAATACAGCGCCCGCGGCTAAGAAAAGGTGACGGCCCTCAGGCACGTTGTTGGCATCCCGGGCAAGTTCGGGATGGGTTTCGCAAAGAAGGTCGAGTATCTCCTCGCGCACGATGACACGCACCTCTTCGCCTGAGAGCTTTGCGAGCTTTTCGCGAAAGGTCTTTGCCCCGCAGCGTATCTCGGTCACAGGCCGAAGCGCCGAAAGAGGCTCGAATAGCTCCCATGAATCCTCATAGATGAATATCATATCAGAGAGTAACGAGGATTAGCCGGTTGTCAATAACCTGTGGTTACAATCAAGTTTATCCCTTGCAGGTCCTGGAATTCTCTATCCCGCGCAAGGTGTCTGTGGCTCACCTGAGCCCTTAAAGGGCTTGACAAAGGGATTCTCCCGACTACCCTTCACTTATTAGTTATAGTTTTAGCCAAGGAGGAGGCTATGAAGCAAGACTCAATCGTAAAGCGAGCGGTGTTTTGTATCGGGGCGCTATTCCTAGCATTAGCGGTAACGGAGTGCAAAGTCCAGGAACGATATCTCGTCATTGCCGAAGAAGGCAAGGTTAAAGAAGAGATAGATCTTACCGGCTGGGAATCCGGC
>JAYELY010000330.1:0-1616 GCA_034717795.1 Caldifarciminota bacterium | reverse complement strand
GGCTGTCGGCAAGTCGTTCTATATTCGTAAGATCCGGCTCATGCGTGGTTGCAAAAAATGGTAGGGAGGCTGGTAGGGAAGCTGGGAGGGGGGCTGGGAGGATGGCGAGGAGGGCTGGGAGGAGGGTGAGGAGGGCGAGGAGGGCGTTCACGGGCGCTTTATCTCAGGTTCCAGATCGAATCGGTTAAGAAGGTTGCGCAGCTGTTCTTGACGCTTGCGTTCTGCGTAGTCGTTGTAGTCAAGCGCTGAGTTTGCCGCACCGTAGATGTTTGCAAGCCAGAAGAGGCCTCCCAGGGATGCGGTGACAGTTCCCTTTATGGTGTTGGCGGTAGTAGTATCGTTTGAGAAAAAGAAGTAGTAGGTCGCGGCGCCGCCGAATACGACAGCCATCGAAAACGACTGCCATGCATCGCCCCAGCGTCCGCAGTACGCCTGGCCAGCACCGGGCAGGATAGTCGAGAGTCCTGCGGATAAAAACGGGCTTCGATGTTTAAAAGGGATGTTGATAAGAGTGATGGTTGAATCCCGCAAGCCGTTCCCATCGAGCAGGGAGAGTCGACGTGTGGCAGCCTCCATCCTACCACACAGTGCCAAACTGAAGGATTGGTAGATAGCCGAATGCCATTCAAAGCTCGTGCCTACAAGTACTGTCGCAAGACTATCGACGATGTTGAAATCCTCCATCTGGTATTGGGCGCGTAGGAGTCCGTAGGTGGATGTGTTACGGGTCGTGGGGAGGTTTGTGATTCCGAAGGAGTAGAGGCTTGCGGCGCGCTGCGGTTCGTCTGCCTTAAGGAGCGCCTCTCCCGCCCGCAGAAGCGCGTAAGATGCCCATGCACTGTCGGTTAGCTCAAGGAAGGCGATGCGCTCGTACTCAAGGGCGGCGCGGTTCCAATCGCCGGTGGAGTATAAGTAATCGGCGAAGTCTATCGGCGTCTGGGTGAAGAGAAGCACCGCAAGGAGGTTAATCAAGTTCTTCCTCTTTAACCTCAGAGGGTGTATCTTTCGATTTTGCCTTTTGCTCTTTAAGTCTCGCAGGCAGGTTATGATTGCAAGGCGGGTCGTAGAGTCTCTCGTTCGCTATATGTGAGTAATAGGTTTCCAAGTGTTTCCAAGCTCCGGGGTTGCAGCGCTCGAGTCTGTCAAAGGTCATGAGCGTCCCCCAGAGGGGGCCGTAGAGTCGATAAGACTGTCTGCTGAAAGCAGAACACGAGGGCGAGAAGTTGCATATATGTCCGCCTTGAAGAGGGGAGATAAGTTTCTGATAGATAGAAAGCATGAGATCGGCCCCTACCGAGAGGGGATTGGCAGGCCGCGCCGAAAGCGTCGTAAATCCCCAAAGCAACGCGAGGGCAACCAAGGCTCGTCTCATCACTGCATCTTAAAGAGAAATCGTGAGGTGTCAAGTGCGGTCTGCGGCCATGCCGACCCCGGGGCGTCATCGTCGATCCAAAAGATTATCCCGCTAAGGCAGGGGTTGTATCAACAAAATCTCGTCCTCTCACGTCAGGTAATGGCTTGCAAATAGAGGGGATTACTATATTCTTGGGAATCATCAAAACCATTCGCAAGGAGGTCTCTTGGACGATAAGGAAGTATGTCGCTACTGGGAGGAA
>JAYELY010000329.1:0-8268 GCA_034717795.1 Caldifarciminota bacterium | reverse complement strand
TCGAGCACCTGTGAGTTGTGGCGTGCATCATTTGAGACCACGGTCACCGCCAGTTTGGTTCGCTGCCAGGTGTTTTGACCGCCGATCTCTGCAACCGCTACGTTGAATTCGTTGTGCAATTTGTCTATAAGGCGCGTCAGATCGCGGCGTTTGTCTTTGAGAGACTGCGATTGGCTGTTGAACAGCTCGACTTCAAGCAAACCTATCATTCCCTTGCACGCTGGATTACGGTGTAGAACTCCAGGATATCGTTTTCTTCAAGGTCGTCCCATTCTGCGATCCGTATTCCGCACTCGTATCCGGCCTCGACCTCCTTGACCTGCTTCTCGAACCGCTGCAGGGAGGCGATCTCGGATTCGGTAAGCTGATTGTTGCTCCGATAGACGCGCACCTTGGCGTCACGCGTAACCTTGCCTTCGGTGACGTACGAACCGGCTATGGTGCCTATCCTGGATACGTGGAATACCTGGCGTACCTCGGCACGACCCAGGCTTACCTCTTCTTCTTCCGGCTCAAGCATACCGAGCATCGCGGCCCGGACGTCGTCTATTGCATCGTAGATTACGTTGTAGTTGCGGATCTCGATCCCATCGCGCTTGGCCTGGTCGCGGGCATCGGCATGGGCGGTTACGTGGAAGCCTATGATCACCGCCCCGGACGCTTCAGCCAGGTTCACGTCGGTTACGTTTATCGCTCCCACCCCGGCGTGGATTACCTTCACCTTCACTTCCTCAATGGAAAGGCCCTCAAAGGAAGAGGTGAGTGCCTCGACCGATCCGTAGACGTCTCCCTTGAGAACGATACGAAGCTCCTTGACCCTTCCTTCCTGTATCTGTTGCTGGATAGCCTCGAGTGAGAGCTTGGAGGATGCCGCAAGGGTACGTTCACGGCGCATGAGCTTGCGTCGCTGGGCAAGCTCGCGCGCGTTGCGTTCCGAGGCTACAACCTCGAACGTCTCACCTGGTTCTACGATCCCGCCGATCCCCAGGACCTGAACCGGCGTTCCAGGCGAGGCCTCAGCCAGGCGTTTACCGCTCTCGTCGGTCATCTCCCTCACTCGCCCACACCACTCGCCGCATATGTAGGGATCTGTCCGGTGCAGGGTTCCCCGATTTACTATGATGGTGGTAATCGTCCCTTTGGAGGAGTCCAATTTCGACTCAACCACCACACCTTTTGCCTTACCATCGTAGGGAGCCTTGAGATTAAGCTCAATGGCTGTAACCTGAATGGCGTCCAGAAGGTCGTCGGCACCCTCGCCGGTTACGCCTGAGACAGAGACCGCTATCGTATTGCCGCCATATTCCTCAACTACGATGTCATGCTCGGTGAGCTGGCTCTTAACCCTATCAGGATCGGCTGTCTCAAGATCTATTTTAGTAATGGTTACGATTATCGGCAAGTCAGCGGCCTTGGCGTGATTGATGGCTTCTATGGTCTGGGGCTTTATGCCGTCGACTGCGGCCACGACCAACAGCGCGATATCTGCTACCGAGGCACCTCGTGCACGCATGGCGGTGAAGGCCTCATGCCCCGGGGTGTCCAGGAAGACGATCTTAAAATCCTTTATCCGCGCGGTGTATGCACCTATACGCTGGGTGATCTTGCCCGCCTCTTGTGCCGCCACCCTGGTTTCGCGGATGTAGTCCAAGAGGGTTGTCTTTCCATGATCCACATGCCCCAGAACTACCACCACTGGCGGTCGGGGTTTCACATCGAGGGATTCCTCCTCCTCTCTTCCCCGCAGAACGGGTTCCGCTTCCACCTCGATCTTGACGTTGAACTCCTCGGATAGGATAGAGATCGTGTCCATATCCAGGCGTTGGTTGATGGTTACGAACACGCCCATCTGGACGCAGCGTTTGACGATCTCGGCCGGTGGGACTCCGAAGGCGTGGGCAAGTTCTGAAACGCTCATATATTCACTGACCGTTGCCTCTCGCAAAGCGCGAGCGGGTTCTTTGGCCTGCTCAAATATCTTGGTTTGTTCCTCTGCTCTGCGAATCTTGCGAGCCGGACGAGGGCGTTTGCCGCCTCTCTTCTTGGGGCGTTTGTGATCCATCCGGGCAAGGGTCTGCTTGATTGCCTTCTGGACCGCTTCTTCCGAAAGTCTTCTTGGCTTCCGTACTGAGGGTGGCCGTTTGGCAGGTTTTGACTTCTTCATCGAACGCTTTATCTTCTGCTTCTCCTCACGCAGCCTCGTCTTTACCGCCTCGAACTCCTCGGGCGTTATGTAGGATGTGTATCCTCGTTCCTTAAAGCCAAGCCCCTTCATCATGCGGCCGAGCGCTTCGCTTGAAAGCTTCAGTTCCTCGGCGGCCTCAAAGAGCTTAAGCTTACGGGAAGCCACTACTTATCCTCCTCTTCCGACTCCTTATCTTCGCTCACCTCACTCTCTTCAGCGGTGGTTTTTTGCTCCTCCTCTTGCGGTGCTGATTCTGCCTCGTTCGATCCACCCTCCTTCTTTTCTTCTGCCGGCTCTTCAGACTGCGGGGCGGCTTCTGATATCTCTGCTTCTTTCTTGGATTTCATAGACTCCTCTGGTTTAAGGGCACCCTCAGTCTGTGGGGGTTTCTCTACCGCAGGTTCTTCCTCCTTGCTTTCTTCGGCCACGGCCTTCTTTGAGAGCTCGCTCTCCGCCGCTCGCATCTCCTCAAGCTTATTCTTCTCGAAGAGCTTGCGCTCGATCTCACGTTTCTCAAGCCGCTCGCGTATCTGGGTCTTGAGCTGCTCTATGCGGGTCGGGTCCCAGCCGAGAATCTTGGCTGCCTCTGTAGACGTCTGTTCGAACAGGGAGATGACCGTTGTGAAGCCTGCCTCAAGGAGTGTTTTCCTGGTCTCTTCAGAAAGGAAGTCAAGTGTTTCGACCATGATCTGAGCCATGCGCTGGCTGAAGAGTCGGTTGCGGTAGTCGGATTCTTTGAGGATATCCAGCTTCGAGTTGGACAGAAGCGAAGCGAGCCACACATTTTGTCCCTTTCGACCGATCGCCTTGGAGAACTCATCGTCCGGGACTACGACCGTGTATGTTCCTTCTTCTTCTATAACCTCGTTGACCAGTGCCGGACTCATGGCCCTGGCGATGAAGATCTTATGGTCAGGGTTCCACTGGATGACGTCTATCTTCTCGCCCGAGAGTTCCTTGGTGACGCTCTGGATACGCACCTTGCGGTAGCCCACACACGCGCCGATCGGGTCTATCTTCTCGTCGTGGCTGGTGACGGCGACTTTGGAACGAACCCCGGGGATCCTTGCCACGTTCTTGATCTCCACGATCCCCTGCTGAATCTCCGGCACCTCGAGGGCCAAAAGCCTCCTTAAGAACTCGGGGTGGGTTCTGGAAAGATAGACCCTGGTCCCGATTGGGGTACGCTGAATCCTTAGAACATAAAACTTGAAGGGTGTCCCGATCTGGTGGTGATCGGTTTTGAGCTGGTCACGCAGGGGCAGGATTCCATAGATAGGTCCCAGGTTGACCAGGATCTCCTCCTTTTCGATCTTGTGAATGGTGCCTGAGATAATCTCCCCCTTCTTCTTTATGAACTCGTTGAAGAGCTTTGTGCGTTCCGCCTCGCGCAGGCGATGGGTGAGTTCATCCACGGTGCGTTGTATGGCAACTCGTCCGACCTCTTGCAAGGGAATCTGGATACGTACATCCTCGCCTTCCTTAACCTCCGGATTGATCCGGCGGGCCTCCTCAAGAGAGATCTCCTGACTTACGTCCTGCACGCGCTCGACCGCGGTCTGGACGATCGCGACCTCTATCTCGCCCGTCTCAGGATTTACCTTGACGTCATGGCGCACATTGCGCCCGAAACGCCGTTTCAGACCGGATACGATGCTTTCCTGCAAAGTATCGTAAACATAACTTACCTCAACGTTTCTTATGCGGGCAAGTTGCGTTACCAACCGTGTGATCTCTGATTCCATCTATCTCCTTTTGAAGAGTTCCTCGGTGGTTCTCTGCACCTGGGCCGAGAGGATCTCGTTGTATGTAAGCCGGCGGCCCACGCCGGCTTCGGTTTCAACTGATATGCCTTCCTCGTCTATCTCTTTGAGGCGACCTTCAATTACCTCCCCTTCGATCTTTACGCGCAGACGTTCCCCCACGGCGCCGCGGTAGTGTGCCGGGGTATAAAGCTTGCGCTCAATCCCTGGGGTGGAGACGTCAAGCTCCAGCCTGCGCCACTCATCGCTGGCAGCGGCAAGCCCCAGACTCAGGGCACGGCTTATCTCCTCGCAGTCTCCAATGGTGGCCCCGCCCTTTTTATCCACGTAAATCTGGAGCCTGCGGCCTTTGTGCTCCAGGTGGTAAAGATTGCACCCGTGCTCCTTGACCGCGTCGGCGACCAATCTTGCCAGACTCTCAGATACCGCTGGCATCTTTCTTCTCCTTGGCAATGAGTTCGCGCACCTTGGTTACCGCGTCTTCTTTTCGCACCTGCAAGGTCTCGTCAGTCGCCACTTTCTTTATATCAACCTTTCCCTGCTTTAATCCGCGGGGTCCTACTACGATCCTGTATGGGACGCCCACCAGGTCTGCGTCCGCGAACTTTACGCCCGGTGTTACATCACGATCGTCAAGAGTCGCTTCAACACCTGTCTCGCTCAACTCCTCGTATATCTTTGACGAGACCTCCGCTTCTCCCAGGGATATAACCTCAACCTCATAGGGGGCCACCGCCACAGGCCAGGCCATGCGTTCATCGGCGTAATACTGATCCACGAGGGCGGCCATCGAGCGCTCTATCCCTATCCCGTAGGAACCCATCACGATGGCGCGATCGGCACCCTCCTCGTCTGCAACCCTCGCTCCCATCGCCTCCGAGTATTTGGTGCCCAGCTTGAAGATATGCCCCAGCTCGATGGTGTGCTTCTCGGTAAGCACCGCGTCGCATTTCGGACATATATCACCGGCCTTTGTCCTGCGCAGATCAAGGTGCTTGCGGATATTCGCCTCCCCTGAAAGGCTTATACCCACGATGTGGTAGTCGTCTTCGTTGGCTCCCACTGCATAGATATCAGAACCTTCAAGGCTCTTGTCTGCATAGGTCGCTACTTCTATACCCTGCGGCCCAAGGAACCCCAATGAAGCACCCATGTAGCGTCTGGCATCATCATCCTCAGCCGGGACGATGTCCTCGCCGAACGTACGCTTTAGTTTTTCCTCGCTCAGCTCGTAGTCTCCGCGGACCAGCACCAACAAAGGCTTGCCACCTCTCATATATAAGAGGTTTTTGACCAGCTGGGAGGGCTTGATGCCCAGAAATCCTGCGACCTCCTCCACGTTTTTAAGACCAGGGGTATGGATTTTCTCTCGTTTGGCCTCAAGCGCAGGGGCCGGGATGGGTTTGCCCTGGGCCACCTCGGCGTTTGCCCTGTAGTCGCATCCAGGACACACAAACGAGGTATCCTCGCCTGAGGAGGCCTCTACCATGAACTCGGCCGACTCCCCTGCACCCATGATACCGCCTGAGGCCTCAACGACAAAGAAACGATGCCCCATACGCGTAAAAGCACGCGAGTATGCATCGTGATGCAGCTTGAAGGAACGATCCAGACCCTCATAGTCCAGATCAAAGCTGTATGAGTCCTTCATGGTGAACTGGCGGGTTCGAAGCACCCCTCCGCGGGGGCGAGGTTCGTCGCGGAACTTGGTCTGAAACTGATACCAGATCTGCGGAAGCTCTTTGTAGGAACGAAGCTCCTTGGATGCTATAAGCGCCACGATCTCCTCGTGGGTGGGGCATAGAGCCATGTCCTGGGCCTTGCGATCGCGCAGGCGAAACATATCATCCCCGTATGCGTCCCAGCGTCCAGACTCCTCCCACAGCGAGCGCGGAGAAAGGGCTGAAAGAAACATCTCCTGCCCGCCGATGCGGTTCATCTCCTCGCGGATTATCTGGGTGATCTTCTGCGTCACGCGCAGCCCGAATGGAAGAAGATTGTAAAGCCCGGACCCTAAGGGCCTGACAAAACCTGCACGCAATAGGATGCGGTGACTCAGATTCTCAGCCTGACGCGGGTCTTCCCGCAGCGTCGGCACCAGCGATCTTGACCAAATCATCCGATAATTATATGGATGATTATTGCCGCGTCAAGCTTCTCTATTTTGGAGGGTTATCAGATCAAGTTCGGTCGGGGTTGTTCGCCTCTCATTGAGCAGAGAGTGTCCATGGTCAATACATCCTTACCAGGCAGTAGAAGGTTGAGGGAAATGCCTTTACCCAAGTGCGTGCAGCTAAGGTGCGTGGTGTCAGCACCTCTTTTATTCTACCCGACCGGGGCACTTCGTCCCCCATCAAGGGCGAGAAGACGGCAGGGAAACCTGTTCTTTTCCTTCGAGGGAAGGGGATGGTAAGCCAACCGCCTTTACATATATTCCCCCTCCCTTGACGGGACAGTGTGCCCATTGAGTGTCTGGTGCACTCATAGGGTAGGGGGCTAGGGGGAGGGTGACCCTTTAAGAGGAATCAGCCGTTGCGAGGAAGCAACCTTATACCCTGGCAACAATCTCCTGGCGCACGAACTGTGCAGGAATTTGACAACCTAAGCTAAACACAGTAGAGTTAGGTATGTTTATCGTAGCGAGGTGACAAGACAAGTGGCTGGCCTCAAAAAGATGGGCGTTGAGCAGTTCTCGCGTGAGCCTTTTTGGATTGCGCTCGCTTTCGTGACAGCACTGTCGCTTGCCATTGCAGCCGGAGTTTTTGTCTCGGACGTAACCGGCATTATTATAGCTGTCTCTCCACTTGCTCTTCTGGTGGTGGTTTTATGTTTGCTTAATCCCTACCCCTTTTGGGTCCTATACTTCGCCGTGATGCCGTTCGCTTACATTATCAGCGAATCCCTACCCACAGGCAGTTTCGTTCGTTTCGGAGGGTTGATTATGGTTGCCCTGTCCGTTCCTTCGATTCTTCTGTCCAAACGTTCCCCAAGATTCAAGGTCACCGCGTTGGGTGGCTCGATCTTGCTTTTTTTTGCAGGGTGTGTGCTTTCACTTCTCGCGTTTTTCGAACTCGAAGGGGCCTTCAGAGGAGTTGGCCTTTACTTCGGCAACGTCATGGCCTACTGGGTGTTCATCAATGTCTTTGCCACTGAAAAACGCCTCAGGACCGTCTTAGATGTATTGATCACAGTGCTTGCAGTAGAGGCGGTTATAGCGGTGATTCAAAAAATGGTCAGCACGCCGCTCCTAAGAGCTACAGGAACGCTTGTAGATCCCAATTACTTTGGATTCTGGCTGTTGCCCTTCCTGTGTTTTGCTTTTTACTTCGGCCTCGCTGCGCGAAAGAGATGGCAAAAGTGGCTCTATTTCGGGGCCTACCTCGCAATGACTGTGGCTGTCCCTTTAACCTATTCGCGCAGCATGATTCTTGTTCTGCTTCCTGTCCAGTTCATCCTCTATTGGCGTCAGAAAAAGCTCCATATCTTCGCGTTGGTGGCGGCGGCCTCGATCGCTCTGCTTTATCTGGGCTTTGCCAAGTTTTTCGCGTCCGGGCTTACCGTTAAATCTTTTTTTACAGCAGCTAGGGTAGCATCCATAGATTGGCGGTTCTATTTCGCAAAAACAGCGGTAATGATGTTTATCGATCATCCGATCTTGGGGATCGGCGCAGATTGTTTTTATCATATCTTCAGGTTTTATTCCACTATAACACCTCATATCGCTTGCCAAGTTATCCACAACTCCTATCTCGAGATCCTTTCAGGTACCGGCCTGGTGGGATTCCTGCCTTTTGTAGCGGTGATCTTCTTCTCTTTAAGAAACCTCTGGCTTACCCGCAAACACTATCTAACCCGAGGTGACCGTTCCCGCTCGTTGATAACTGAGGGTCTTATTGTTGGGTTTATAGGCTCACTTATGGCCCACCTGTTTCTTTCCACGCAACACCACATCCTTCTGTGGCTTGCCATAGCGATTTCCACGATCGTGGCCAACAACTCCTTTCGAATGTTGGAAGCGACGCAAGCTCCCGAAAAGGGGGGTGCCTTTCCTGTTCATTGATCACCCAATCCATAAATGGGATTCCGAACAGGGCTACGAATAGGGGCTTTTTAGTTAGGTTTTTGGATCCCTTACCTGTGGGTTTTGTTACCCGCCTGAGCTTGACACGAGGGTGTTAGTGATTATAATAGAAGGGAATTGACCATGAGAGCGGAGTAAGTATGATAGAGATAGGTGGATATTTTAGAACGTTCAAAGCTTTTGTCGAGTGAGAATCGAGCCAGGAGTTACTATAGGAGCTTACGGTGGCAAGGCAGAAG
>JAYELY010000328.1:0-1633 GCA_034717795.1 Caldifarciminota bacterium | reverse complement strand
GGAGTAGGGGAAGCGGCCTACTTCGATCTCCAGACCGGCCTCAAGCGCCTGCTGCTCGCTCATACCTGCAGACGCCACGGTCGGCAGTGTAAAGATGCACGCGGGCATCGCCTTGGGATCGTAAGCGACACCCTCCTCCCCTGCGATCACCTCTGCGGCCGCAAGACCCTGGCGGGTGGCGCGGTGGGCCAAAAGCGGAGGCCCGGTAACGTCTCCTATCGCGTAGATGTCTGGAACCGAGGTTTCTAGTTTCTCATTGACCTTAATAAAGCCCTTCTGGTCAGTCTCGATGACAACTGCAGAATCCCAGAGATCGTCGGTCACCGGCCTGCGTCCTACGGCCAGCAAGAGCCTTTCAAATTCCTTCTGGACGCTCTGGCCGTCAGGCAACTCGATAGTCACAGATAGAGTCGCATCGGACTTCTGGATGGAGGCGACCTTGGATGAGAGATGAAGCTCTATACCCTGCCTTGCCAGTAGCTTTGCCAGATTCTCGGCTACTTCACTGTCAAGCCCGGGCTGAACCTGATCCATGATCTCTACGATGGTCACCTTGGTTCCGAACGCGTTGTATATGGTCGCCATCTCAAGACCGGTGGCACCCGCGCCGATAACGAGCATGGATATAGGAACATGCTTAAAGAACAGCGCGCGTTCGGCGTAAAATATGCGCTCGTTGTCCGGCTCTATATCAGGCAGAGGCGTTGGGATGGAGCCTGTAGCTATGATGATCGCGTCGGTATCAATATCCTGAACAACCTCGCCCTTTACCTGAACTCGGGTTGGCGAGATTATCCTGGCAGTGCCTTTAAGAAGCTGTACGCCGTTCGATTTGAAAAGAAACTCGATCCCCTTGACCAGCTTGGTAACCACCTGCTCCTTCCACTGCTGAAGCTTTGCAAACTCAAGCCCGGTGTTACCGACCCCCAGGCCGATGCGCTGAAAGAAACCCAATGATGCCCGCACCTCGGCGGCATGACACAAGGCCTTGGTAGGTATGCATCCACAGTTAAGACAGACCCCTCCGATTGCCTGCTTCTCGACAACCAGCACCTTCTTTCCCAGCTGAGCAAGCCTTATCGCCGCCGGGTATCCTCCCGGTCCCGCACCGATGACCACCGCATCGTACTTCATGACAAAACTCCTCTGGTTAAATTCCCATAATTACTATAGACTTTTTCACTTCTATCCCATTCTATTGCATGGTTTGCTGATGTCAAGGCTTTGAGCGAATATCGTCTTGACTTCTTAAAAAACCCGCCGTATACTCTTGCAGGAGGATTGTATGAAAATCTTGCATACAATCATTACCTTCGTTTTGGCAATCATCCCCACGATAGCCTGCGCAGGTTGGACTCGCCTTTACGGGGGAGAGGATGATGACGTAGGACGAAGTGTCAGACAGACCTCGGACGGTGGGTACATAATCGCCGGGGCTACTGCATCTTATGGTGACAGGTTTGGCAGTCTTTGGCTTTTGAAAACGGATTCGCTGGGAGACACTCTCTGGGCACATACCTACGGACGTTACGAAGGTTCCTTCCTTAACATGGGAAGCTGTGTTCAGGAAACCCATGATAAAGGTTTCATAATCACGGGAATGACAGCCAAGGGAAACATAGTTGTTACCTTG
>JAYELY010000327.1:0-1637 GCA_034717795.1 Caldifarciminota bacterium | reverse complement strand
AGGGCAACATAGCCCTGGGGATCGGTCTGGGGCTTTTATTGAGTTTCCTTTACTGGGGTGCGATCCAGGCGTCGCGAGCCTTCGGGTACGCAGGCGCTTTGCCGCCATGGCTTGCCGCCTGGCTCCCAAATGTCTTGTTTTTTGGTCTTTCAGGAGTATTATTGGCGAAAGTCAAACGTTAAGTTGGAGGTTTGTATGAAGAGGTTACTGGTTTGCCTCACATTTGTCTTGGCCCTTGCAGGCTGCGGCAAGAAACCGGTGCACATAATCTACGAAGGCGACCCTATTGTCACCGATACCTTCCCAGGCCGCATATTTATAATAGCCTCTGATCCTTCAAGCACGAATCTGGCCATAGGATTTTCAGACAGCCTTGTTATGATATGGGATCCGGTTGAGCGCGAACCCATAAAGAAGATTCGCCGACACCGCCACATCATCAACGACCTCGCCTTCTCACCCGACGGCATTCTCCTCGCGGTGGCCAGCGCAGACGAGGTGTTGACAGTCAACGACTTGCGTAGGAACCAACTCGTCGACTCGATAGTGCTCTTCAACGGTGCGGTCACCAGCGTGGACTTCTCCTCCGACGGACGCTTCATGGCCGCGGGATTCACAGGCAGCGAGGTAGAAGTCTGGGACGTGGCTAAACGCGAACGGTTCGGCAAGTTCAGTGGACACACCGGGGTGGTCACCGATCTGAAGTTCAGACCCGGAACGTCCGAGCTTTACACCACGGGACGCGACAGCCTGTTCTATATCGCGGATGTGGAGGACACCTTCTCCTTCAAATCCAAACAGAGCTACGGCTACCTGACGGTGATAGCCTTTTCACCCGACGGGGAATACTTCGCCACCGGAGGCACCGATAAACTCGTAAAGGTATGGAGATGGGTAGGGGAAGAGCTCCGCTCCATAGGTTGGTACCAGAGCGATCTCGGAAACGTGCTCGATCTTGTGTTCCTGCCCGACGGTTCCAGGATGGCGGCCGTGGACCAGGAAGGACAGGTTGTCTTCTTGAAGCGCACCGAGCCGGTAGATACAACCAAGGAGAAAGGTCTTGAAAGCGGCGGGGTATTCAGACTGGGAATCGTTGAAGTCGGACGATTCAAGGCGCACGATGGAGCCATCCGTGCCTGTGCAATCTCAGCTGACGGCACCAGGCTTTATACAGGCGGAGATGACCGCACGCTCAAGGTGTGGGATACAGAAGCGATCCTTGCCCAGTTGAAAGCCAAGGCGCCCGAGGAGAAGTAGGTTCGGAGGCTCAAGGACTTAAAGACTGCGGAGAGACCCTTGGAGGGTTAGGTGTGGCTATTATTCAAGGAATGTAGTGGATATCCCTTGAGCCAGACTGGGCTCTCCTCAAAGCGATCTTGGATACGCTCAGGGTTGGCGCAGGAATCTAGTCTCTCTTCCCCTCGATCCGACGAGCCAGGGAGCCAAGCTCATCTATTGTCGGTTTAATATTCTCTATCTCTTCACGAGGGATACCCTTTTTTTCAAAATCCTTCACCGCACGCTTCAGGCTCCAGAGCTTCATCATGAAAACATTGAGCGTCCGTTTGCGTTCAGCAGCGACCTTTTCTGCTTCCTTATCCCCCTCTTCGTCGCCACTGGCCGCCTCGATCTCCTCG
>JAYELY010000326.1:0-1639 GCA_034717795.1 Caldifarciminota bacterium | reverse complement strand
GGAAAACCAGGAAGCTAAAGTCGACAAAACCATTATCACGGTCTCCGTGGTTTTGGGCGGCATATACTTCCTTCTAATATTCGGGTACATAGCTTTGATTGCGTTTCTGCTTGCACAAACCTGGTGGTAATTCACAAGGAAGAGCAAGCACACCAATCCCTGCTTCCATCTACTTTAAAGAGAACCCCGGATCAGGGGACGAAAAAAGCTTTTTGGTTGAAACAGACTTCTGAACAGACAAGAGTGTCTGTGTTACACAGAGATACCCACAATCTCTCAGTTGACAGCGACCCTGAAGTCGTTATTATCCTTTTGTGAGCGCTGGTAAACGTAAATGCCCAAAGTGCGGATCAAGAAGATTCATCGAGGTAGACGCAGACCGGTTGATGTGCAAACGGTGCTATGTGGTATATCAACGGCCTGCCCCGCCATCCATCGCCGATTACTTCAATGACGAAGAACGTCCCCCCTGCCCTATCTGCGGGAATAAGAACAAGGAACGCAAGACCCGTAAGTGTCCCTACTGCATGCGCTCGGGTATCTGCGCCGAGCATTTTGAAGAAGGGATATGTTCGGAATGCAAGCAGCGATATCAACAGATAGCTGCGGTCTCCGAGTACAAGGCAAGGAAAAAGCAAATCAGTCGCGATACTGTATACGACTTAATAGAAACCTCGCTGATGACTCCCAGATGGTACTTCTGGAGCACGGTGTTGCAGGAAGCCACGCAGGAACAAGAGAAGAAAGATCCGGTCAAGTGGCGCAAGAATATGAATCGGGTTTACGTTACACTGGCACTAGTAGCTGCGGCTTTCTTTGCAATTCCCCTGATAGTGGTGCTGATCTTGGTGCTTATAAATCTTTTGAAATAATCTCTCTACTTCTTAACCTGCTTGAACTTCACGCTTTTATCCGAACGCGGTATCGAAATGATCTGACAGGGATAGGTAAGTGCCATGGTAACCATGGCGTCTGGGGGCGGGGATTTCTCAAGATACCCAACCACAAGATTCCTTGGCCCTTCGAGCACGCGCTGGATTGAAATGCTGTAGCCACCGGTCGGCTTTTCGCCGGAAAAAACGCCTACAAGCATCTGAGCAGAGAAATCAACCTCTGGAGCAGGAAGCTTGTTGCCCTCGCCGGTTATCACCATGCAGTAGCGATTCCAGAACGCCTCCCAGCTTTCGGCGTCGCGGAAGACCATACCGCCGGACTCAGGATACTGCAAGCCGCTGCAGGGTATCAACTCAAGTGGGGATACAGGCTTAAGGTTCTTCACGTTGGAACACCCCACCATCAATAAGAGGGCCACAATGGACCCCAAGATGAATTTGCTTATCATACTTTCTCCTCGCCCATCTCACAGAACTCCTCCTCTCTGTAGGTTGCCAACGGTAAGGGATCGGTCAAAGACATACCGGCATGGATGTCGAGTTCGGCTTGAGCAGTGGTGGAGATGAGGGTAAAGAGCTGCCCGACCTTGATCTCATGTGGACAGGCCTGCTCGCACATCCCGCAGGCAACGCAGGATAAGCCAATGTGGTTCATGCGCCCCAGGTGGAACAGTATCTCGTCGCGCGGCATTTGAAGGACACCGCGCCGCTCGGCCCATTCCTCGTAGCGCGGACCCTCGAAGTGA
>JAYELY010000325.1:0-1640 GCA_034717795.1 Caldifarciminota bacterium | reverse complement strand
CAAGGTGCCATTCTGCTGGAGATAGGGGCGACGCAGGGGCCGGCGGTGGTCGAGCTGGCCAGGCGGCACTTTCCGAAAGCGGCGGTCGAGCTGATAGAAGACTATGCGGGGCTGGACAGAGTGGTGATTGTAAAGGTGTGAGTTGGACATTCGGCTTCAAGTGCCTCGCATACCGGCCTGGCTTCGAAATACACGAGGTGCGACGGACAGCGGCAATCGGAGGAGCCGAAGCCGGGAGCGACGATTTGAGCGCCCAGCATCTCTCGAATCTCCCGGGCCAAACTGCACTCCAGGCGTTCTTCCGATGCCATGCTCCACACCTCGAGCAGACGGGCATGTTGGAGCAGGTAGTCAATGTGCCAACGTGGTCTCTTCTTCCGACGGCGATGGCGGGCCAGCCGAGCTTCCAGCCCTCCGGGCCCCAGGGCGCTGCCCACATAGAGGTAATAGCCGGCGGGAAAAAGGAAGGTTCCTAACTTGCCGATGGCTATCTCCCTCTGCTCGTCCAGGCGCATACACAAAACGTAAGTGCCCTTTGGCATTCGGCCAGCTCGCTTTCCTGACTCGAGCGCATTATAGCACTCAGAACTTTGACTCGCAACCTACGGAGCAGACGCTATGCTGTTTTACAAGGAAGCGATTTCAGAAAAAGAACTTTCCTACTTCGAATTGCAAGCCTATTGGGGCTTCACAAAGCATATTGGGGGCTTAAGGGCCACAAGAGAGCTAATTGAGTCATGCCACATAGACAAAGACAAATACGTCTTGGAGGTCGGTTGCGGCGTTGGAATAACCGCTTGCTACATTGCAAAAAGGCATGACTGTAGAGTGGTTGGTGTAGATATTTCTGAAAGGATGATTGATAGGTCAAATGAAAGGGCGAAAAGAGAGGGCGTAGAGGATAGGGTTGAATTTAGGGTAGCAGATGCACAAAACCTCCCTTTTAAGGACGCTCTTTTCGACGCGGTCATCGGCGAGTTCGTAACCGCATTTCCAGAAGATAAGCAGAGAGCAGTAAGTGAGTACGTGCGAGTGACGAAGCCAGGGGGATATGTTGGGCTTAATGAGGTGACCTGGATGAAGGCACCTTCTCCAACAGAATTGGCTGAATACTTATTTCGCACTACCGGTGCTAAACCGGAAACTTCCGATGGTTGGAAAGAGTTGTTGGAAGGCTCTGAATTGACGGATATAGTAGTGAGAACCTACAAAATCAACTTTCTAAATGAGTGGGTTAACGAAATCAGGCGGTTGGACTTTAGGGATTACTCAAGAGCATGGTATAGATTTTTGTCCTTGTGCATCACGAGTCCAGATTTCAGGAGGGTAATAAAAGAAAATTATCTATATGGACTGTCCCTACGAATATTGCCCCAATTTCTCGAATACTTGGGATACGGAATATATGTTGGCAGGAAATAAAGGAGGTGACGAGCGAGCGATCGTTTGATAGAGTTTCTTGGGAACAAACACGGAGGTGTCAATCATGAAGAGAAGTAAACTGCGTTCAATTGTCGTCCTGGTATGCCTGGTGGTTCAATTGGCGGTGATAGCCAACGCGGAGGCGGCACCGCCCACCCTCCACGTGGTCCGCTGGGGCGAAACTCTCTACTCCATCGCCCGCCGCTACGGCACTACAG
>JAYELY010000324.1:0-8370 GCA_034717795.1 Caldifarciminota bacterium | reverse complement strand
AAAACTTAGAAATCACAGCTAACTTCTTGCCATCCAGCCGCTTAACCGTCGCTTTAACCAGTGAAAGCAGCGCCACATAGTCTTCCTCATAGATCGCCGAGACGTGGGAGTGGATGTAGCGCGATGGCAAACCCAGTGCTATGGAGGGGACGCCGATTTTTGTTATATGAATGGCTCCGGTGTCGTATCCACCACGGAGAGAGGTCAAGTGATATTTGATACCCTCTTTCTCGGCAACCTCGCAGATGAAGTCTCGCAGGGCAAGGTTGGGAATCATGGTGGAGTCGTAAACCAGCACCGCGGCACCTGCCCCGAACTTCTCCACCGCGTCGGAATCGCCATCCGGGGTGTCCGAGGAAAGCGAGACGTCTATGGCGATGGCGACATCGGGCTCCACCAGTCCGGCCACGGTGCGCGCCCCGCGAAGCCCTACCTCTTCCTGGACGGTAGCGGCAAGGTAGAGACGATTGGGGTGCGAGCCCAGATCTCCGGCCATCTCGGCAATCACCGCACACCCAACCCGGTCATCCCATGCCTTGGCCGCCAGCACCCCGTTTGCAAGCGGTCGGAAATCCCCGACCGGCACTATGGGGTCGCCTGGGCGTGCATCGGCGTCCGCCGCTCCCTTCTCGCCCACCACACCGACATCAATGAACAGCTTGTCCATCTCCGGGGGCTTCTTGCGCTCCTCCTCCTTCATGGCGTGAGGTGCCTTGGATCCGATGATCCCTTCAAAATCTCCCTTTCGGGTGCGTACCTTAACGCGCTGGCTCAAAAGCACCTGGGGCCACCAGCCGCCGATGGGCAAAAACCGGATGTATCCTTCCTTTGTGACGTGCTTGACCATGAACCCGACCTCGTCCATGTGGGCCGCAAGAAGAACCTTGGGGCCTTTGGCGTCGCCCTCATGGAAGCCGATTACCGAACCGAGCCGGTCGGTGGAGACGCTCATAGGGCCTGAAAAGTGCCGCGCCATTATAGCTCGAACATCGCCCTCGTATCCCGACGGTCCAAACGCTTCGGTCAACTCTGCAAACAACTCGTGTCTTTCCACAAATCCTCCTAAATGTCCAGATTCTCGACGAACTGTGCGTTTTCTTCTATAAATTTCCGTCGCGGCTCGACCTCCGAGCCCATGAGCACCGAAAAGACGCGGTGAGCCTCGGCCGCGTCCGCCACCGAAACCTTCTTGAGTATGCGCCTCTCTGGATTCATCGTCGTCTCCCACAACTGCTCCGGGTTCATCTCGCCCAGGCCCTTGAAGCGCTGCACCTCAAGACGTTCCGGATGGGATGCACTCTTACGAAACGTCTCAAGCTCCTCGTCGGAATAGAGGTAGATCCCTTTCTTCCCCTTCATGGTCCGGTATAATGGCGGCTGGGCGATGTAGATCATACCGTTCTCTATGAGGTCGCGCATGTGGCGGTAGAAAAGGGTTAAAAGAAGGGTGCGTATGTGGGAGCCGTCCACGTCGGCGTCGGCCATGATGATGATCTTGGAGTAGCGCACCCGCGAATCGTCGAAGCTCTCCTCCCCGAAGCCGGTGCCCACCGATGAAATGATCGCCTTGATCTCCTTGTTGGCCAGTATCTTGTTAAGGCCGGACTTTTCCACGTTGAGTATCTTGCCGCGCAGGGCAAGCACCGCCTGGAAGCGTCTGTCGCGCCCCTGTTTGGCGGAGCCGCCAGCCGAGTTGCCCTCGACTATGAAAAGCTCGCACTCATCCGGGTTATCCGAGGAGCAGTCAGCAAGCTTGCCGGGCAGGGTGTCGGAGGCAAGAAAACTCTTTTTGCGCTCGAGTTCGCGTGCCTTGCGTGCCGCCTCGCGCGAACGCGCCGCTGCAGTTGCCTTCTGAAGGATAAGGTTTAAAACCCGTGGCTGCTCGTCGAAGTGACTGGAGATCCCCTCCGAAACGATGGATTCTACGATTCCCCTCACCTCGCTGTTGCCAAGCTTGGTCTTGGTCTGTCCCTCGAACTGCGGGTTGCGCATCCGGACGGACAGGACAGCGGTAAGCCCCTCGCGTACGTCCTCACCGGTAAGATCGATGGCCCTCTTGGAGTTGGACTTGCGCGCAGCCTCGTTTAAGGTCTTGGTGAGCGCGGCCTTGAAACCCACAAGGTGAGTCCCGCCCTCATGGGTGTTGATGGTGTTGACGAAGGTAACGATGTTTTCGGCGAAGCTGTCCGTATATTCGATGGCGGCCTCAACCTCAATCCCGTTGCGCGAGTCCTTGATGTATAAAGGCTTGTGAAGCCTGGTCCGCCCCTGATCCAGGTAAGCAAGAAAGTCCACTATCCCACGTTTGTAGTGAAATACCTGCTCGGTTCCCTTGACGTTATCAAGAAGCTTTATGCTCAAATCGGGGTTGAGGTAGGCTACCTCGCGCAGCCGGGTGGAGATGATCTCAGGGTTAAAGCTGGTGCGCTTGAAGATCTCCGAATCGGGAACGAAGGTCGTCTTGGTGCCGGTCTTCTTCGTATCGTCCTTGATCTGCATCGGCCCTGTGGTTACCCCCCTCTCGTAGGATTGTACGTACACCTTCCCCTTCTGGTACACCTCGACCTCCATCCACTCGGAAAGCGCGTTCACCACCGAAGCGCCCACGCCGTGCAGACCGCCGGAGATGGTGTATACCTTGCCCGAGAACTTGGCCCCGGCGTGTAACACCGTCATCACCACCTCCAAACCGGGTATGCCCAGCTCAGGATGGGGATCTATGGGAATACCTCGACCGTCGTCCTCCACCGAGATCTTGTTGGGCTCGAGTATGGTAACGGTTATGTGCTTGCATACCCCGGCCATAGCCTCGTCTATAGAGTTGTCGACGATCTCTACAACCAGATGGTGCAGACCTCGCACACCCAAGTCGCCGATGTACATGGCCGGACGACGCCTGACTCCCTCCAGTCCTTTCAAGACTTGAATCTTTGATGAATCGTAGCGTTCTGTCATCTCTTCCTCTTAAAACTCCGAATCTTAGGAACTCCGATTTGAAATCTGATTCCCTTCACTACCTCCTTACCCAACTTCTCGTTGATGCTCCGGATTAACTTCTCCCTTAAAGCACCAAGCTCGGTGAGCCAGACGTTATCAGGCACCCCAACGTAAAGTATACCCGATTTTATCCCCAATGCAACACATCTTTTAGCGATTTCGGGACCTGCTGCCCGGGGCCAAACCTTGACCGCGTCATAGGAGGCCAGCCGCTTGCCCAGCCTTCTCTTCATGATGCGCTGGAGCGCCTGCCCCAGCGGCTCAAACCGGCCTGATCTTTCCTTGCCTGACATGGAAACGTCTTCCTTCAACTGCGGGTGGGCGGGCCGAGGCATAGAAAAGCTGACCCTTTGAGCGAATAAGGTCGAAAAGCTTCCGCGTGTTACGATCGTCGAGCTCGGCTGCCACATCGTCCATGAGATAGATTGGCCTGCGACCTGAAGCAAGAGCTGTCTCGGCCTCAGCCAGGGCAAGCGCGAGGGCGACAAGCCTCTCTTCGCCGTGGGAACCGAAGACACGCAATGGGCGGGAGTTGAGAAGGATACGAAAGTCGTCGCGGTGCGGACCCCGGCGGGTGTAGCCAACCTGACGCTCCGTCTCTCTCGATCGAGCCAGAACCTCAAGATAGTTTTCTTTCCCGCCCACGCTTGGAAGATACCCCAGCCGAATCTCATCAGCGGGCAGGAAACACCGGCTCATCTGCTCGAAGTGGGTCTTGAAGTTCTGCCAGTACTCCGAGCGCCGCCCGCGGATCTCGCCTGCCAGCTCGGCCAGGCGCTTATCCCACACTCGGAGCTCAGCGTCGCTCCCGTCTCTGCTCAGCAATGCGTTACGCTGGAGAAGTACTCTGCGGAACTCGGCCAGGAGAAAACGGTAGGTTCGCGACACCTTGCCGATAGCATCGTCAAGAAAGGCCCTGCGCTGGGCCGGAGGGCCTGCCACAACCCGACGGTCGTCCAGGAGAAACACCGAGACAGGAAGCCACCCTGCATAAAGGGAGCGTTTGGCTATCTCGCGCCGGTCAAAGAAGTAGTGCTTGCGTTCAGCAGGCGAGAAGTATACCCTCGCCGACCACTCCTTACCCTTGGAACTTTTTGCCTTCCCGGCTATACGGAAATGAGGGGCTTCAAAGCCCAGAAGCTGCGAGTCTTGCAAGGTTCTGAAGCTGCGGCCCGAGGCAAGCACGGCCACAGCCTCCAAAAGGTTCGTCTTGCCCCCACCGTTAGGCCCGAAGATAAGGTTGGCCCTCGGATCAAATTCAAGTCTCTGTTCGGCAAGGTTGCGAAAACCAGAGACGGAGATTTCAGCAAGCCACACAGTTTCATCCCACAAGAGCGCTTCGCGCTCTTGTGGGGACCCAGGATAAACCTCTCATCTAAGGACCGATAAGCCCTTTGAGATCCATGATGGTGGACTGGTCGGAGACGATAACCTTCACGTCGTCGGCAATCTTGTCAACGTAGAGGTACTTGATGTAGTTCGGGTTGGCGCGAAGCTCGCGGGAAACGATCTTTATAGCCTTTGCCTTACCATCGGCTTCTATCTGTTTGCGCTCAGCCTCCATGCGTTCCTCCTCCAAAACGTACTTCATCTTCTGGGCCTTCTGCTGGGCTATCTGTTTTTCCTCGACCGACTTGGCGAACTCCTCGGTGAACTGCACGTTTCGAATCGCCACTCCTTCGATGATTATCCCGTCCAGACTAAGCTGGCGCTTGATCTTTTTGTATATCTGATCCTGGATCTCCTCGCGTTTGTTGGAGTAGATGTCCATGATGCTATGGCCGGACATACTCATGCGTACAATGGAGCGTATGGCAGGTCTCACCACCTTCCCCTCGAAGTCGGGTCCGATAAGGCGGTGGATGTCGAAGACCTTTCCCGGGTTCAGCCGGTACCAGACGGTAAGATCAAGCCCTACCTGCAGACCTTCCTTGGTGGGTGCCCACAGGGCGTCGTCTTTCCCTTTACGCCGCCCTTCCTCGGCCTCGCTCGACATGGTGTAGTCGATGCGCCTGAGATCGTAAAGCGAGGTCTGGGTGATGAGGGGCGGGATGAAGTTGACACCCTCACGGGCGACCGAGTAGGTCTTTGGGATGATCCAGAAGATAACAAGTGCGTGGCCCACAGGGACAACTCGGATGAAGCTTACCAGTATGGCCAGAAACAACACAACCACCGCTCCCAGTATGTAGGCGATGGGTTTGACCCGCCTGCGGGTCTTGTCAACCTCGCCCGTGGCCTGTCGCTTAACCAGCATCCGCTGAAGCCTGAAGCCGAAGAACAAAAGCACCCCCACTCCGATGAGGAGTATTACTATCAGAAATCCGATCATGAAGCCTCCTTAAGGTCTTGGTATAATTGTTATAACATGAAATAGTAACGTTCTCTAACCCAATGTCAAGTTTCTTCAGCCATTTACAGAGACATTCTTCGAGGTATCCGCGTAAGGTAAGAATGCTTGACAACAAACTCCCTAAACCCTATACTGAGCGTACAAGCGCAAACCTTAGGCTTGATTGTGGCGTCGTATAACGGTACCCGGAATCAGAGGAGGTAAATAATGCACGTCCTGCTATTCCTGATTCTTTTGGGAGCAACCCCGCATCAGCCCACAGACGCTGACTGCGACGGATTCCCTGACGCTGCAGAGCTGCGAACATCAGCCGACCGCCACAACTTCCGCCGATGGTTTACCAACATCGCCCTATCCCGCCACCTTAACCCTACGGATGAGATCACCGACTGCGCAAGCCTTGTGCTTTACGCCTACCGCGAGGCGCTTGGAGCGCACGATGAGAGGTGGAGGGCGAACTTTGGGGAGCTCTTAGACCCCTCGATCCCGGAGATTGCGGCGTTCTCTTACCCAAAGGTGCCCTACATCGGGACGGATATCTTCCGCCTGGCCGACGGCCCGTACAAGTCGGGAGACCGCAAGGCGGGCAAGCTGGGCAACTTCGCCGATGTTCAGCATCTCATGAATTATCATACGATTAAGGTTACGAGGAGCCTGGTGGACCGGGTGCTGCCCGGGGATTTGCTTTTCTTTACTCCCAGGGACAGCGAGGCGCACGTTATGATCTACGTGGAAATCAAGGGGGAACCGTATGTTGTCTATCATACCGGGCCCGGGGGCGCATCAGAAGGGGAGATGAGGTTGGTCAAGTTAGAGACTTTGATGGCCTTAGACGAGGAGACCTGGCGGCCGGACGAAGCGAATCCCGCGTTCGCCGGGTTCTACAGGTTTAAGATATTAGATTAACCCTACATCCCTAAAGGAGGGTATCGTGAAGATTTTTGCCTTGCTTGCAAGCCTAACCGGCGGGCTGTTTGCCCATCCGTACATTTACCTTTCCGCTCCGCGGCTTTACACGCCTGGCGAGGCAACCGAGATCAGGTTGGAGACCAGCGACCTTGACTTAATACACTTTCGCCTTTATGCGATCGAGGATCCGATAGATTTCTTCGAGGGCCAGCGCAACATGCGCTCGCCCCAGGTTCGTGGCAAGGCCAAGCCGGTCAACTTCTTCCACATGCTCCAGGGGCTGGGCGACCGCACCAGGCGCAACACCCGCTATCTTGCCCGCGAGATGATGAGCGAGAAAAGCCGCGTAGGTCTGCGCGACTACCTTGGTCTTCCCCAGCTTGAGAAGACCCAGGCCGAGACACCTGAACGCCTCGGGCCGAATAGTATACCTCGGCTTGAGGGATACGAGGTGCTGAGTGAGTGGACGCTGGAGTTAGAGAAAAAGAAGAACAAGGACGATTACTACTACTACGGCCGCTACCATTACGAAACCATTGATCTTGGGATTACCGATCCGGGTGTGTATCTGGTTGAGGCCTACTACGGCACCCGCGTAGCATACACGCCGGTTGTGGTCTCTCTGATGTCGGTGGTGACCAAGCAGGACCCGGCGGAGGTGTACGTGTTCGCGGTGAACTCCTCGGACGGCAAGCCTCGAAGAGGCGCAAGGGTGGTGGTGCTTTCGGATACCAACCGCGTAGGCATGGGGCGGACAGACGGCAAAGGGCGCTTCCATACCTCCTTCGACACCACCCGACTGAGGGTTCTTGTGTAGGACGGCTCGGATTTCGCGCTCCTCGATAAATACTACTACTATTACGAAGATGCCGCAGGTGATGGTGGAATAAAGATATACCTGCACACCGAGCGTCCGATATACAGACCGGATCAGACCGTTTACTTCAAGGGTACGATAAGGAGAGCCAAGCGCGGCATCTACCGCATCCCCACAGGGGCAGAGGTTGAGGTGGTCGTTACCGACCCTGAGAGCAACGAGATATATCGCAATACCCTTAAGAGCGACGCATGGGGAGCGTTCGCCGACTCGCTGATAGTGCCTTCGTCGGGAAGGTTGGGCAGGTACACGGTAACGGCCACGCTGGAGGAAACCATACACTCGGTTCAGTTCAGGGTTGAGGAGTACCGCAAACCCGCCTACAAGATAGAGGTGGCACTTGATGCCGAGCAGTACGTTCAAGGCGAGGAGGTAACGATCGAGGTTGCGGCCGACTACTTCTTCGGCGCTCCGGTGGCTAAGGCGGAGGTCAAGCTGAAGATATACCGACGCCAGCACCATCAATACTACTGGTACGGCACCAGCTACGTGGACGAGCTTGAAGGTAAGACGGACGGCAATGGCAAAGCGGTCTTCACCTACGTCACACCAAAGAAAGGCTACAACTACCGGTACACGTTCGAGGCCAAGGTGCGCGACGAGTCGCGCCTTGCAGAGTCTGCTGAAGCCTCGGCGTTCGTGGCATCCTCAGCGGTGCTGGTTGAATTGAAACCCGCCAGCTACGTGGTTGCTCCGGGCGAGAAGCTGGAGATAGATATAAAAACCCACGACATCCTGAACAAACCGGTTCCGGGCAAGGTTGAGTTGGTGGTCTACCGCCACTACTGGGACAAGGAGGACAAGGTCCTCGCGCGAAGGACAGTCCGGGCAGGCAAGGACGGTCTCACGGTCTACGAGTTTACACCCAAGGAACCAGGCTCCTACTACGTGATAGCGAAGACCAAGGACAAGCAAGGCAACTCCAGTGATGACAAGCGATGGTTCTACTCCTCCGAGCGAGGCGCCTACTACACCTGGAAAACCGACAGGGTCCAGGTCATATTCGATGCAGAAACCTACGATGTGGGCGACTGGGCCGAGGCCCTGGTAATAACACCTTACGAGAATGCACACATAATCGCATCTTTGGAGGCAGATAACCTGTATGATGTAGACATAATCGAACTTAAGGGCAACACCGCGATGCTGCGCTTCAAGGTACGCGGAGAGTTCTTGCCGAACGTTTACCTTTCCGTGTGCGGGATGTACGATGGCGAGTTCTTCGAACACAAGG
>JAYELY010000323.1:0-1643 GCA_034717795.1 Caldifarciminota bacterium | reverse complement strand
CATCGATGAGGATGGAACTTACTACTCTATCTACTCCGCTACGCCTGGTTATGTTCTCCTGAATTATTACTGGGTTGAGCTTTACGATAAAGACGGATACCTCTTGAAAAAATCCAACGAGGTTTACTGCTATTACGATTAGCTAACCCTTTCCAGTTTGACCGCGGTGCCGTAGACTAAAAGCTCGGCAGCGCCCTGCATAACCGATGAGGTCATGAACCGGATGCCGATCACGGCATCAGCCCCACGCTCATTGGCGCGCTCGATCATCCTATCAAGCGACTGCTCGCGCGACTCGGCTAAAAGCTTGGTATAGTCGGTGATCTCGCCGCCGACAATGTTCCTGAACCCGGCAAGGATATCCCGGCCCAGATGCCGGGCGCGTACCGTGTTGCCGCGAACGATCCCCAGAGTCTCTTTTACCTTGTACCCTGGGACCTCGTTAGTTGTTGCGATAATCATAACTTCACCTCTTTCGAGTACTTATCGTATTTTCGAACAAACAATCGCTCTTTTAGGACGCTTACCAAAAGAACGACGAAACCGGCCAGAAGCACGCACACACCGATCTTGAGGATGACCGAAACCGTGGGGTCGGTGATAAACTCACGGATCAGCATGAACCCACCGAAACCCAGTAAGAGGATTGCGCCCAGGGACAAAAAAATCCAGCCTATACCTCGTTCAAGCCGATTGTAGAGCGAGTGCCAGTAGGCTGAACGCGCGTCCTCCGATAAATCCTTCAACTTGACGGCAGACATAAACTCCTCCAGGTTTTTGAACTCTCCGTACTCTCGGTGGCACTCCTCACAGGAACGGATGTGTGCAGTAAACTCCTCGCGCTCCTCTGCGGTCGCCACCCCGTCAACCACCCGCAACAACAGATGCTTGTAGTGCTCGTGTTTCATCTCGCTTCCCTTATGAATCGATCCTTAAGATGCTTGCGTGCGTAGTAGAGCCTGGACATCACCGTTCCTATTGGAATATCCAGCTCGGTTGCGATCTCTGCGTAGGAGAGCTGCTCGAAGTAGAACTTTCCGATTATCTCTCTTGCCTGCGGCGAAAGCTCGGAAAGTGCACGATTGAGGACGATCTTGGTCTCGACGGCGATCCCTGCGCAGGGCGAGGAGGGTGAGGAGGGCGAGGAGGGCTCTGCGATCTGGAAGTCCTCGATGTTGTAGGTCTGTTTCCGTTTACGGCGACGCAGGAAGTTGTAGCACAGGTTGCGGAGAATCGTAGCAAACCATGGGAAGAAGGGACGGGAGACGTCGAACCTTTTAAGATTCCGGTATGCGCGGATGAACGCGTCCTGGGATAAATCCATCGCGTCCTGTTCATTTCCTAAGATGTATAAAGCCATTCTGTAAATCCTTTCAGTGTATCTTGCCACGATTACTGCGAAGGCTTCTTTATCTCCCGCGATGGTAAGGGAGACCGCCTTTGCATCGGGGGTGTTCATATCTACCATCTATACATTATCCCCAGCGAAATTATTCAGTCAACCCGACCATGCTCCTTTTAGCTGTAGGTTGCAGTGGATTGCGTCTCAGGTATAGTTAAGAATAAGGAGGATAGAAGTATGACTTTACCTGAGAAAGAAGCTATGATCAAGCAACGAGAGCGATTGATGCTCAAGATGGAAG
>JAYELY010000322.1:0-1647 GCA_034717795.1 Caldifarciminota bacterium | reverse complement strand
CTATATAAACCGTCCGCTTTCAATCCGTCTCTCGCGGTTACTCGCTCACACCCCGGTTACTCCCAACACCATTACCGTCGTCTCCTTCGTCATCGCCCTCCTGGGAGCCTGGCTCTTTACGCGCCATGGTTATCTTCCGGTGCTATTTGCCGGGGTCTTGATTCAGGTCTCCTCTATAATTGACGGCTGCGACGGCGAGATCGCTCGACTTAAAGCTCTCGGCAGCCGCTTTGGGGCTTTTTTTGATACGATCCTCGACCGGTATGCCGATCTAGCCATTGCAGCAGGCGTCACCTACGGATTCTGGCTTACTCATCCCGAGTTCTGGGTCTGGTTGGCCGGGATCGGCGCACTATCCGGCTTCCTATTGGCAAGCTACGCCAAAAAGGAGTACCTGCTTCGGTTCCAGAAACCGCCTCCCCTCTCGTTCCTGCCAAGGCTTGCCAAGAGGGATTTCCGGCTCTTCGCCATCTTTCTCGGGGCTCTCCTCGGCCAGCCCTTCTTTGCGATGCTGGGTGTGGGGGCAATCTCGCATCTGGCGGTATTTTGGATTCTCGTTCGTGGCAGGAGAAAGTGATGGTTCAGGCTTGGATAACTGGTCGCTGGTGTCTTCTCTTGAGTACTCCAGCTGGCCTTGACATAGGCGCGCTAATTTATAAACTTACATTCTCTAGTCATAAGCGAAAGGAGCGGCAATGAGTAAGATTCGTGTTGCGATAATCGGGGTGGGCAACTGCGCGAGCTCGCTTGTCCAAGGCGTTTACTACTACCGCAACGCGAAGGAAGGTGAGGTAATCCCGGGCCTCATGCACGTGAACCTGGGCGACTACCACATATCGGATATAGAGTTCTCACTGGGGATAGATATCGATAAGCGCAAGGTAGGCAAGGATTTATCGCAGGCGATATACACATATCCTAACAACACCCAGGTGTTTGCCAAGGTGCCCAAGCTGGGTGTCAGGGTTGTGCGCGGTATGACCCACGACGGGCTGGGCAAGTATCTTTCACAGATCATTGAGACGGCACCAGGCAACACTGCGGACATCCCCCGACTCTTAAAAGAGACCAGGACCGATGTGGTTGTTAACTTCCTTCCGGTTGGGTCTGAGGAGGCGACCAAGTGGTACGTTGAACAGGTGCTTGACGCGGGCTGCGCATTCGTGAACGGGATACCGGTATTCATCGCATCCGGTGGTTACTGGCCGAGAAGGTTCCGTTCAAAGGGACTTCCGGTCTTAGGCGACGACATCAAGTCCCAGGTTGGCGCCACCATCGTTCACCGTGTCCTTACCACCCTGTTCCACGAGCGCGGGGTCAAGCTCTTGCATACCTCGCAGCTCAACGTTGGCGGCAACACCGACTTTTTGAACATGCTGGAGCGCGAGAGGCTTGAGTCCAAAAAGATCTCAAAGACCCGTGCCGTAACCTCCATGCTTCCCTACGACATGGGTGCCGAGAACGTCCACGTGGGGCCATCGGACTACGTTCCCTGGCTCAAAGACAGAAAGTGGTGTCACATACGCATGGAAGGCCAGACCTTTGGTGACGTGCCCTTAAATCTAGAACTCAAGCTGGAGGTCTGGGACTCACCCAACTCTGCCGGGGTGATGATAGATGCGATCCGGTGCGCAAAGCTGGCTTTAA
>JAYELY010000321.1:0-1647 GCA_034717795.1 Caldifarciminota bacterium | reverse complement strand
TTATACAAGTTCCTATACGCTGCGATGAGAATGGAAATCCCAAGGAGTACTTTTTGATAGAGAACCGCCAGGCAGACGTCAAGGCCAAGGATACGGTTGAGGTGGACGTAAAGGGCGGGGTGCCTGTGTGGGTGGTAGAGGGCGAGTACGACGCGTTTCAGCCCGGTTCAGGCGTAATTATCTGGCACGTTGACGAGGACGTGGTTGATGAGTGGGGCGACTACAACTACATCAACGTCTGGACCGCTTACGGCAAGCACAACGCGGTAAAGATGGAAGAGGCGGACGGCATCCAGGACTACGAGCTTTTATGGTATGAGAGTTCAGGCGCTTACGCATCACAGGGCTCTGAGTTTGACCCCTTCTTTGCGGATGGCGGCAACGCCGAGTTCGGCCCACAAACCAATCCTTCAACCGAAGGCTACTACGGCGAGACAGGCATAACCGTCAAGGTCCTTGATTCCTCCGACACCGTTATGCGTGTTCAGATCTCCTTTGAGGGCAAGCTGGGCGGCTTTCCCCAGGAGGCTTATTATCTTGATGAGATCAACTCGGTCTTTGTTGCCGATCTTGACGGTGACGGAGATAAAGAGTTGATCGCTTTTGGTGTGCCCTCCAGCTCCGGTGAGCGCAGGATAGGCTTTGCCTGGCGCTCGGACGGTTCGCCCTACAACGGTTTTGAACCGATGTTCGTCACGTTTGACGATCAGCTTGCTGCTCCTGCAGCTCTCGGGGATGTGGACGGCGACGGATTATCGGAGATCGTTCTTGTTGGATACAGGGGGATGGTGTCGGTTTATGATCCTGATTCACTCGTTGGCGGGGTGGCTGTCCAAAAACAAGGATTTCCCTTCCGCATGGAGGGCCGCAGCTTTGCGGCACCCATGCTTGCCGATCTTGATGGGGACTCTGATCTTGAGATCCTTACGGTTGACGAGTTTGGAAAAGTCTATGCCCTGAACGTCGAGGAAGATACGGTGGTTCTACTTGAGAATTATCCTTTAGATCTTAACGAAGAGGTTAGACCGGGCTTCGCTCTGGTCCAGCGCTCGCCTGCCAGATTTGCGGTTCTTGCCACCTCAGGCCGGCTTTACCTGTTCGATGCGGCCGGCAGTCTTGCCGAAGGCTTTCCCTTGGAGCTGGGGATAGGTTCGTCCCAGAACGTGATTCCACCAATTGTTGCGGACATTGACGGCGACGGCGAGCGTGAGATACTTGCCTTTGTATACGAGTACAACGATTATCGATACGTGGCAGTATCCCAGGATGGAACCGTCAAATACCGCTCAAGCCGCAGCTTTGCTTCTCCGCTAACAACCCCAGCACTTGCCGATCTGGATGCAGATGGTCTGCCTGAGGTCTTATTCGGAGCGGCCAACGGCCTGTGGGCTTTGGATGCCAACGGTGCCGCAGTCCCGGGCTATCCTTTAGTCTTCCCTGAAACCTATCAGGTTCAGGAACCCTACGAGCACGGCGGATACCTCTACTTTATCACCTTTGAGGAACCATTTGCGTTCCGTTCCTCGCCGGTCGTCGGGGATTTTGACGCGGACGGCGAGGCGGAGATTGCCGTAGGTTCGCCAGATCACGGGGTCTACCTTATCAAACGAGGTGCACGGAAGCCCTACAAAACCCTCTACACCCGCG
>JAYELY010000320.1:0-8506 GCA_034717795.1 Caldifarciminota bacterium | reverse complement strand
CAACAATCATCGGTTTCTTCCATTCGGCGAATAATCGCTTAACGAGCTCCACCGTTTCCGGATGCGTTCCCAGCCCCGGACCGATCGCCAAAAGCTTTACTTCGTCGGCCATCTTTAATATCTCATCTGCCGCACCCTCTGCCAGGTGACCGTCTCCTGTATCCGCAAGAGGGCGCTTGACCGTCTCCAAAAGGCTTGAATCAAACACGTCGGCCATAGTCTCCGGAAATCCCAGGTAGACAAGCCCTGCGCCTGTTCTTGCGGCAGCCATCGCGGCAAGCCTCGCCGCACCGCTCATCCCGCGGGAGCCGGCAACTATCAATACCTTGCCGAAGGTCGCCTTGTTGCCCGAAGGGGAGCGCTGGGGCAAAAGCGCTGCCGCATCCTCTGAGGTCATCAATCTCAGCTCGCCCTCGGCATCGATTATAGCGTTGGGGATGCCGATATCCGCCGTCCACACGTCGCCGCAGTAGGAACGGGTGGGGTAGAGCAGGTGGCAGGGCTTGAGGTATGCCATGGTTACGGTGAGATCGGCCTGGACAGCAAGTTCGGGTTCTTCTGCCATCCCGTCGGCCTCAATCCCCGATGGTAAATCAACACTCACAACGAACGCCCCGGATTGGTTGATCAACCCTATTGCTTTGGCAGCTAGTCCCTGGAGAGGACGCTTGAATCCGGTACCAAGCACTGCGTCTACTATCACATCGTAGTCGTCCATTCCTTCTTGCCAGGCGGCCAGCGCGTCCTCGTTCTCCACCTCATCGATAAACAACCCCATGTCCTTGGCGATGGCGGCGTTGGTAAGGGCGTCGCCCTTCAGCTCGTCAATCTTTCCGAGGAGAAGTACTTCAACCTCGGCGCCGGAGTTTGCCAGATGCCGCGCCACCACGAATCCGTCCCCGCCGTTATTTCCCTTGCCCGAGACGCACAGCACAGAAAGGCCTTCCGGCTCAAAGTACTCCTCGATCGTTTCGGCAACACCACGCCCTGCGTTTTCCATAAGAATCAGAGAGGGAATTCCAAACCCTTCGGTTGCCCGCTTATCGATCGCGCGCATCCCCTCACGCCGCACTACACGCATAGAATCTCCTTATGATTTATCCAAGTGTTTCTGCGGATGTTTGGATGTCCACCACCGCTGCCCTCTTGATGTCAACCGTAGAAGTACTGGTATGTGATCGCTCGGATAAGATCGCCTGCGCGGTCCTTGCTCGTCTCCTCGATGATGTGCCCTTTGTCGTCGTAGCGCAGTTCTACGAATCCATAAGGTTTGTTGCGTTCATCGCGCCAGATTATCTTTGAAGGGTCTGCGGCGTCCTGCTCGTAGCGGTACTCCCAGGACTTGATCCTTCTGTGACGCGAGTCACGCCACTCTTTCTTTGTAAGGCGTGCGTGTCTGTCGTATCTGAACTCTACGGTATGGAGCACCTCGTTGTGGGGGTTGCGTACGATCTCTTTTGCGATCTTGCCCTGTTTGTTGAACTCGCGGTCGCAGACCTGCAGGGTGATGCCTGCCCGGTCGATGTGGATTTCCTGAACGAGCGTGCCGTCCTTATTGTAGATCAACTGGTGGGTTCTGAGTGGATTGCCGTTGGGGCCAAGAAAGATCATGCGGGTAAGCCGATCGTTGTCGTACTCGTAGCGGCATATCTCGTGGAGACGATCGTTAAGGACAGTCCTGCGCTCTATTATGTTCCTCCCTGCTCCTGCTGGTGGAGTGGGAGGTGCTTGTTCTGTTGGCCTGCTTGGTTCTGGGCGAGCGGGCTCCCCTGTGGGCTGGGGTTTTTTCCTTGCCGCGATGGCCGGGGATACGGTAGGAGGAGCTTTCTTTTTGGTCGCCTCGTCTTCACGTTTGGGTGCAAGACGCAGGCGCGCCTCAAGATGGGTCTCGAGGTGATCTATGAGCTTTACCGCTTTCTCCAGGTTGTTTGACTCGATCACGGCCTTGGTTATCTCGTTTAGGATCTCCACCTGGAACTCGTGGGCTGCGATCTTGATGAGATCGAAATCCACCGCCTGTCCGGCCTTCTCAAGATGCCTGTCTGCCTTCTCCTTGAGCTTTCGGCGCTCTTCCAGCAGCTTGGCTATGCGGTCTTCGAGTTCTTTCTGGCCTTTGGCCAGCTCCAGATACTCGGCGTAATCCTTATCAGGATCGTACTTATCTGCCATCACGAGCCTCTCGTGTCGTCCTCATACCTGAACTATAAGCTTTCATTGCCGTATTGTCAAGTCATCAGCTTCCTAACCTGTGGAACGTAGAAATCTGTGGTTGATCCGGGTATCACTTACCCAGGGCCTTTATCCGGGCGAGAAGAGGTTCCATGCCCCCGCACTCCATCGCAGCCGCCCGGCAGGAGGCACGGCACTCAGAAAGATGCTCGCAGTCCTTACATATCTGTGGGATGGTGTGGATGAATTGGCTTCTTGCCGGCGAATCCATAAGCTCCCAGAAACCCTTTTTGAAAAGATTGCCCAGCACCAGCGGAGAGTGGTTGCAGGGCCGCAGGTTGCCCCGAGAGTCCAGGGTGGGATAGCTCATCTCTTCTCCGGCGGAGCAGAATCCGAACCCCAGATGCGGAAAGCGTTTCGTGTCCACCAGACACATAGGAATCGGTATTGAGCAGCTTATGGGAAGAGTGTAGCGAACGGCGAAGCGCTCAGCTACCTCAAGTATCTTCAATACCTCCTCGGGCGTGGGGGAGAGCTCTCTAATATTATCCAGACCCCGACCACCCGGATTGAACCGGTTGAGCATAACCCCGTGAACACCCATCTTGTGAACAAGCCTCAACGTTTCTTCCAATCGAGGTAGGTTCATCTTTGTCGCAACGAACGCGGCCACCATCCGCGCCTTGGTGGAAAGCACAGCCTCGATGCCAGCCAGTGCTCTTTCAAAACTCCCTTTGACCCCTTGCAGGTACTCGTGCTCCGAGGCCCTGTCCGATAGAAGCTGTATCTCGAAGGTTCTCACACCCGCTCGAACCAATCTTTTTGCTTTCTTCCTGTCGAGCGTCTGTCCGTTGGTTATGAGGGTGACCTGCGCTCCGCTCAAGCCGGCCTGCAGAACGATGTCCAAAAGATCGGAGCGAAGCAGGGGTTCGCCGCCGCTTATGGTGAAGTTGGAAGGTCTTGCTTCGGAAAGGAGTTTATCCAGCAGCTCCCTCGTCTTCGGGGGCTCAAGATCGTCATGGCGAGTCTCCGGGTGCTTGTGCCAGACGTTGTAGCAGAACCGGCAGGAAAGGTCGCAGCGCTGGGTGGCCTCGAAGATTACTATCTGCTGACGTCTTTGGGAGGAGTTCATCAAATACTTACGAATCTATACATCACCCTTCCTTCGAGAGATTGGAATTGTACGTTCCCTTTGAGGGTATAGGTTACTCCTGTTCCTCGGTGACCTCCAGATCTACTATATCCTCATTACCCCACTCTCCTTCGTTGTTGAAGGCTGTTACGTAAACCTTTGTGGTACCTGGTTCTAATCCACCCACGTACGCCCGTCCGCGGATATTTTCGTCCTGGCTGTCGAATTTGCCGTCTTCGGCCTCGAGCTCGGTGGTGTCCTTCTCGATCACGCACACCGCCCTTGCGATATGGAATTCATCTTCAGGTGCGCTTTCAATATACGCATGGGCCTCAACAGTTACCGAGTCCGCGCCATCGGTGGGGTTGGGTGTTATCTTGGCACCTTCCACGTAAGGTTCGGGTATAATCGGTGCGTAACAGCAGGAGATGTAGCTTAGCATGCTGGCTGCACCAAGAGTACTTATCCCTGCGATGAACGCGCTGAGAACCGAGACCTTGATCCAGCGCGCCGTTCGGGGCATGACGCCGCGCTCCTCGCATCGGCAAAAGAACCGGAACAGAGCATTCCCCGAACGTCTTAACACCTCAAAGAAGAGATGCCTCGTTTTAGCCATACAACCTCCTTTACTGTCCGAATATAACTCATTGACGACGGCTTGTCAACCCCTTTAAGCGAACTATTTTTTTCGAGTTGACAAGGAGAGAAAGGAACCGTAAGATCAAGCATGAAGCAACTGTTCTCGGACTGGCGGGTGCTATCCGGGATAGCTATACTGGGCTGGGGGGCGTGGGGGATACTCTTAAAGCTTGCCTTAAAGCAGCTTGACTGGCGTGCGGCGCTGCTTGTCGGCTCAATATCCGCGCTTCCCCTGGCGTTGGCCCTGGGTATCGGCCCTTTTCAGTGGCGCTTCGATCGCTACGTGCTCTTCGCGGCCCTTGCCGGGATCGGTGCCTTGATTGCCGCACTTGCCTTCAACCGTGCGCTTCAGAAGGGCGGCCCTGCAAACGTGGTGGTGCCTTTAACCTCACAGTACGTGCTTGTAATCGTTATCTTCTCCACTATCTTCTTCCGCGAGCCTTTAACCTGGAAGCGCATCGTGGGCATCGCAGCGGCCATTGCAGCCATCGTGTTCTTGTCTTTGTAACATGCAGTGCGAGTCCTTGGATTCGCTTCGGTCAAAAGATTGCAAGCGAAGAAGAGGTAAAGAGCTGCCTCTGCCAGTTTTTATAATTATAAAGTAAAGGGCCGACCTAAAGGTCGGCCCCTACGATTTCAATTCTGCGATCCTTTTACCGTAAGGCAAAAGGGAGCACTAGTTTCGGGGTCCCCACGATAAATGCTCTTTTTAACCTTCGGTTAAAAATTCGCAAGATGCTCCTTTTTGGCTTCGCCAAAAAGATCGCAGGACCCTCTTCCTTAATCCTTCTCCCAGTGGAAGAGGGAAGCAATAATGCATGGTTGGCGTACGCCAACCCTTTTCAAATCTTGAGTTGCGATCTTTTCGCTGTTAGGCGAAAAGGAGCATTGAATTCCGGGGTCCCCGGCCGGTTACGAAGTAACCGGTTGGGGTGTATTTTTATACCCAGCCGCGGAGCTTGACCGCCTCGGCCACCCGGGCCACTGACACAAGGTAGGCGGCCAGGCGCATGTGCACCTTCTTTTCGGAGTGCATTTTGTAAACGGCGTGGTAGGCCGCAGTCATCCTGGCATCGAGCTGCTTGCGAACCTCTTCCAGTGGCCAGTAGTAGTTGTAGGTGCCTTGAACCTGCTCGAAGTAGGAGACGGTCACGCCGCCTGCATTGGCCAGAAAGTCCGGGATAACGTGGATTCCCTTCTCGTGAAGGATAACGTCGGCCTCAGGTGTAGTCGGGCCGTTTGCGAGCTCGCAGCTTATCGTTGCTTTGATACGCGGTGCGTTGTCCTTGGTGATTTGATTCTCAAGCGCCGCAGGATAGAGGATGTCCACGTTAAGCTCTAAAAGCTCTTCGTTGGTGATCTTCGTGGAACCGGGGAAATCAAGAACAGTGCCAGTCTCCAGCTTGTGCTTGACGATGGCTTCGGGGTCCATGCCGCCTTCCACGTAGATGCCTCCGCGTGAGTCGGATACCCCCACCAGCTTGCCGCCTCCGAGAACTTCCTGATGAAGCAGAGCCGCGAACTGACCGGCGTTGCCGAATCCCTGGATGGCGTAGGTTCCATGGGGATCGATCCCCAGGATTTTGCAGGCCTCACGCACGGTGAAGATACCGCCGCGTGCGGTGGCGTCGCCTCGTCCCTGGGAGCCGCCGATCGGGATTGGTTTGCCGGTTATCACCGCCGGATGGTTGCGGCCAACGATAATCTCAAACTCGTCCATCATCCACGCCATGATCTGTGGGTTGGTGTAGACGTCAGGAGCCGGGGAGTCGCGATGTTCGCCGAGCTCACGGGCAATCGCACGCATCCATCCGCGGGCCAGACGCTCCTTCTCGCCCTCGGAGAACTCCTTGGGATTACAGGTAACACCACCCTTACCACCGCCCAAGGGAATGTCAACGACCGCGGTCTTCCAGGTCATCCATGCGGCCAGGGCGCGCACGGTGTCGATGGTTTCTGCAGGGTGCCAGCGAATGCCGCCCTTTGCAGGGCCTCGGGCATCGTTGTGCTGGATCCGGTAGCCGTGGAATATCTTGGTTGAGCCGTCATCCATCTTCACAGGGATGGTGAATTGATACTCGCGGCGCGGCCAGCGAAGAACCTCGCGCATCGCCGGTTCAAGGCCCAGAAACTCCGCTGCCTCATCAAACTGTGCCTGTGCTATCTTGAAGGGATTCAGCTCTTCACTCATTAGTTATCCTCCTACTTACAGAGGGTTGGAAGGTTTGTGTTTTATCTTTCGACCTTACGCATCTACTCATGACGAGTAGACGTAAGGTTTCATTAAAATTTCTCCTGCATCATACCTAGAATTCCTTAACCCGCAGCCCCTTTTTGAATACCTCTCCGGACTCCTTTCTACTCGCTTAGAACCTTCAGCTCCACCCGACGGTTCATGTCGCGTCCCAGGATCGTGCGGTTATCTCCTATCGGTGCAAGCTCACCGTAGCCTTTCACTACCAGTCTTCTCTCGCTGATGCCCCTCTTGACAAGGTAGTCTCGTACCGCTTCCGCACGTTTGCGTGAGAGTGCTCTGTTGACCTTGGCATCACCTACGCTGTCTGTGTGCCCCTGTATCTCGACAACCATCTTCGGTCGGTCCTTAAGGAAGCGCACCACGTCCTCAAGTACGGGCACGTAGCGCGGCTCGATCAGCTTCTCACCCGGTTTGAAGTGGAAGATGATCCAGTTTTTGCTCATGTTGATGTCGAGTTCAGTAGTGGAGCCGGCGCCTGCCTCGGCGGTGATCTCGTGATCAAAGTAGCCTCGCGCCTGTGCATGCAGGGTGTACTTGCCCGCTTCAAGTCCCACGATCTCGTAGCTCCCTCCGCGTGGACCGGTACGAACAACGTCACCCGTTTCGACTACGTAGACGTTTGCAAGGACGCCCGAGCCCTCTTCCGCATCTTTTACCGTGCCGTGAATCGTTCCTTTGTCGCGAATGTCCTTGAGGACAAGATCCTCCTTAGTGCTTGTCGAAGAACCTGACGTAACCTTCAGCAGCTGAGGTTTGCTGCGGTACCCTTCTTGGGATGCGACGAGCGTCACCATGCCGGCGGGCACCGCATGCATCTTGTAGAGGCCTCTTTCGTTAGCGGTCGTCTCCTGGGTGTAGTTATCGCTAAAGACCTCGATCTTGGCACCCGATGCAGGCTTACCGTCAGGGTAGACTGCCTTGCCTGCTATTTCCGTTCCCTTGGGGGCTTTATGGTAAGGCGAGGTGTAGAGATTCAACCCGGCAACCAACCTGGGTGAGTAGCTGGTAGTGATGTCAACGAGGTTCTCAAGACGTGTTACTGCGAGATAGAGTTCCCAGTGATTAAATCCTACCTTGGTGCCGAAGTTCACGTCCCTTCCGTCGTACTCCGCGGCTACAGAAAGCCGATCCTGGTAGTTGAACTCTACTGCTCCGAAAAGCCCGAGCGTCAGTCCGGAGACCGCCTTCTCGTTGAAGATATCGGTGTTGAAGTATTTTGAGATGCGTCCGTAACCCGTGTAGCGGCCTCGACCAACACCTGCGTGGATACGGAAATAGTTGCAGAACTGTTTTGAGGCCACAGCAAAGGCACTGAACCACTCCTGCTGTTCCCAGTAGATAAATCCTGGTTTGTCGATGATTTTATCCTCCGGATTCCAGTTACCGGAGCCAGGATCCTCGCTAAGTTCGTTGCCTCCTCCAAAGGAACCTATGTACGGCACCCATGTTATCTCATGGACACCTACCGCCACGGATGGAGAGTATTTATTTTCCCGCAGCAAGAGAGCGGTAAAGCCCAGAGAGTAGTTTTCAAGACCGTAGGCTGAGAGGGATATCTCCAGGAAGTCTCCTATCCCCGCGCCTAGGCAAAGATCGAAATCGTAAGGGGAGGGTATAGAATCGTAGGTGCTTAAAGCAAACGATCCAACCGCCGTCCCTTGAATCACCTTGTGCCGCAGCACGTAGGCGGTCGGGACGTCTATCAATACGGAAGAACGATTGAACTCGGCAAAAAGTGCCAGGGCTAAACCTAGGAGCCCTACCACGATCTTTTTGCCCATATCGCCTCCTTTCGACTTAGACTTTAGTAAAGTTTACCGAGAAATTGCCCCTTTGTCAAGGTGAATGGCGGCGGTTGTGTATCGCTGATCGCTTTAAGGCCCGGAGGAGTTTGTTGCTGAATATTATCGTCCACCTCGTCCTCATGGTTCTGGATCCGGAGAATTAACCGAGGGCGAAGTTAAACGGTTGCTGAAAATCTATGGCGATCAAGCCCCCGATTGGTTGAGTCGTCTTTGCAAGGGATACAACATACCGATTCCTGACTTACCCTACGGCTTAGTTACATGGATGTAATCTTTGCGGGTTAAGGTATCAACCCCGTACGTATCTTCGATAGCTAGAGTCACCGTAAAGATTCCTTCGTTGTAATATATGTGAGAGGGATCATAAAGTCCATAAGTTGTGTCTCGAATCCCGTCACCGTAATCCCATTCACATTGGAGGGATGAAGAAGCTTGTGATGTAGATTGATTATAGAACTTTATGGTTAAAGGGCTTTCTCCTCCAGTAGGTTCAGCATAGAAATC
>JAYELY010000319.1:0-1676 GCA_034717795.1 Caldifarciminota bacterium | reverse complement strand
CTCATGGGTCACCACTGGATTGTAAATCACCTGGATGCGGTTCGGAGGTAGGCCAGTTATACGGATCAAGTCCTCAGCTACTCCCTGCGAAACTGCCACAATGCCATCAGCCAAAGGATAAAAATACCTCACCAAAAAAGGAAACAAGCGCACTTTGATTAGGGCTGCATTTTGCGCAACTCGGGAAAGCGTATTGGATGCACGCACCACGACACCTGTGGATGTCCTGGAAAGGCGTCTGGCCCATAAGGCTACTATATTGGCATGAGGTAGAGTTGAAAGCAGGACAGCTGGCCGCTTACGCCTCAGGTAGCGTACCAAGCCGGGAAGGCTCACCAATACCCGATGAGCCCCTAGGTCAATCACTCGGACTTCCGACGGCACTTGGTTCAGATAAGGGCCCTCAGCCTTGGCCAGAACCAAATCCACCGCCAGCCCCCGCTCGGCGAGGCCGCGGGCCAGGTTCAGCATCATCCGCTCGGCTCCACCACCACGCAGGGAGGGGAGGAAAAGAGCAATCACTTTAGCCCCTTTCTTCGCAAAGTTATTCTATCCCTAAGGTAGAGGCTAGCCCCAAGCAGAAAGCTAATAGACCAAAGAAGCTCTGAAGGCGCATCAAGAATCTGCTTTCTCAAAGCTATCCCTGCATGCAACGAGTACCGCACATAGTTTGCATAGTTGCGGAGAGCGATGTCAATCGGCAAGGGCCGTCCCATGGAGATGAACTCCTTGTAATACAGTCGTGCCGCATCAGGAGCCTTAGCACGGTTAACGACGATTTTATCAGACAGACCTCCGGGTTGGTATTCTGTGTAGGCAAAGATTTCATTTACGTAACGAGAGGCATAACGCAGAGCGCGTCTGTTCCACACCAGTCCCGGCGTAACGTACTTCCCCAGATCCTCTGGAAATGGAAATTCCCTCATCACCTCTGTACAGTGAGCTGCGATATTATCGCCTTTTACCCTGTAGCGAGTTCTAATCTCTATACTGTCTGAATCTAAAATGTCGTGTGGAAACTTCGTACCAACTATTCTTCCCGAAGGATAGGCGTATAACCCGACCACTCCGCTAAAACCCGGCTTCTTTTCATCTGGTATAGACTCCCAGTGGTACAGGAAGCGCTCCAGAGCTCTCGGTGCATACCAGTCATCAGAATCTAAAATAGCGAAAAGGTAACCCTGAGCTTTTTCAACACCACGGTTGATTGCCACATGCTTCCCACTATTCGGTTGCCAGGTATAGCGTATGGAAAAGGAGGAAGTTTCAAGCCATTCTTGGACAAGTGTATCCGTGCCGTCTGTAGAGCCATCATCTACAACTATCCACTCAAAGTCGCGAAAGGTTTGGTTCTTCAGGCTCTCATAAGCCCTTGGAAGTAGATCGACCCTATTGTAAGTTGGTGTAAAAACTGTGAAAGTGTACTTGAACGCGCCTTTGTCCATGCCGATCTTCCCTCCCGATTTGACAAACCCAACACCGCGACCTTGGATCTTGTTGTCTCTCGCTCTCATACCAATGCCTTGGCCAATCGCCGGACCTGGATCTCAGTACCGCCCCTTGTAGCGGCGGGTGAGGCTACAAACATTAAGCCCTTTCTTAACCAACCTTGCTGCTAGTTGCTGGGCCTGGCGTTCCGCACCACCGATTACGGGGTAGAAGCTGGAAACAACCAT
>JAYELY010000318.1:0-8567 GCA_034717795.1 Caldifarciminota bacterium | reverse complement strand
TGTTACGGGTTACGGGTGTGTTACGGGACGGGTGCGGAAGACGCTTGAGCCGATGAATTCGCGGAGGATGGATGCAGGTGGTACCGCTGAGTCGTCCATAGGGGTGACCAGTTCCAAGAGGGAGATCATGCGTTCGGCCTCCGAGCGCAGGCACTTGCTTCGAACAGTGCGCAGAAGTTTCATTGCCCTGTTGCGCATCACTGCAAGTTCATAGATAAGAGCCGAGTTGAACATCTCATCCGCCGACTCCTGGTAAGGGAAGACGTTTCGCTCCTCGCCCCTGCGCACCTTAGCCCACCGCTTCAGGGTTCTGGTGGGGGTATGAGCGCGGTAGGAGTAGTCGCGCAGCATTCGTCTCAGCATCCTTGTATCAGAGGTGGAAACGATGCGCTGGTCGTGGTAGTTGAGTTGGGTCAGCGCGGATACGTATATCTTGAACTTGAGATGTTTGGGTACGGCAGAAGTCAGGCGCGGGTTGAGCGCGTGGATCCCTTCCACGATAAGTATCTCGTTGGGCTCCAGGATCATGGTGGTGCCGTCGAAACAGCGCCTGCCTCTCTCGAAATCGAAGCGGGGTCTATCCACCCTTTTGCCTTCCAGAAGGAGTACCAACTGCTGGTTGAAGAACTCCAAATCAATGGCGTCGATCCCCTCGAAATCGGGCTTTCCCCCGGCATCAAGCGGGGTACTGGAGCGGTCGAAGAAGTAGTCGTCCACCGACAGCGGCAGGGGACGCAGATCGTTGACCCGCAGGTGCACGGCCAGTCGTTTGGAAAAGGTGGTTTTCCCTGCCGAGGAGGGGCCGGCGATGAGCACGATGCGGGGGAGTATGGTGGTGGCGGCGATGCGGTCCGCTATCCGGGCGATGGCCTTCTCGTGCAAAGCCTCGGCAACGTTGACCAGTTCAAGGTCTTTATCTTCCCTTATGAGACGGTTGAGGTGGCCGATATCGGAGATACCCAAGGCTTCACTCCACCGCTCGTAGTAATGGAAGATAAGGAAGAGTTTTGGCTGCTCCACGAATGGGGGAAGCTCAGGGAACGATTCTGGTGTGGGGTAACGCAGGATAAAGCCGGGTGGATAGTGCAGAAGCTCGAATGCGGCAAGAGAACCGGTGGAGGGAACGAGTGGCCCCCGCGTCCAGTCGGCGAAATCGGCGCACCGGTGGATAATGTACTTCTCTTTATCCGCGCACTCCAATAACGTCAGCTTGGAGGCATTGTTGTTGCGTTTACAGATGGCGGTTACCTCTTTCCGATCCACCTCCCGCATGGTGACTGGCAGATCGTCGGCCAGAAGCCCGAGCATCTCGGCCTCAAGAAGCTCAACGTCGCGCTTCTCCATGATACGCTCCATTCTTAGGGTGCAGTAGAAGCCCTTGGAGGTTGAATGTTCAACCACCAGCCTCGCTTCGGGGAAGGCGCGTTTGGCGGCCATGGTTAGAACAAAGATAAGACTCTCCTGATGGATTCGCAGACCCTCCGGATCGGTGGCGAGAACGAACTCGATCTTCGCGTCCTTGGTAAGCGGGGTGTTGAGTCCGACCAGCTCGCCCTTCAGCTTGGCCGCGATGATGGGCTGACCGACAGGGATCAGCTTCGATATAGGGGTGCCTTCTTTTACCTCACGCACCGCGTTTCGTCCCAGCTTGATCTTGACCATGGACGTGGATTATAATGTCATTCATTACAGAGTCAATGTTGTTTGAACCACAGAGAAGGTAGGGGCGCGGCATGCCGTGCCCCTACAGGGGGCGTATTGTGTTTCTCACCTTTGTTTGTTCGTTGTATGGGAAGGTTGTTTGGATTAAAAGAGCCGTAGGGGCGACGCAGGGCCTGCCCCTTGAGATGTTGTACATCTCATAGGGTATGCGTCGCCCCTACTTCAACGGTATCCTGAAAATTACCTCTCCGCCGACACGCAACAGGTTCTCGTTTGCATCGGAAGCGCCGAATTTTTCTCTATCCTCGGAAAAGATAAGGTCATAGTCCACGCCAAGTCTGAATCCCAGGAACTCGGTTGGCCATATCTTGATACCGCCGCCGAAGCTTATGCCGAAAGAGGTGGCCGCGAGCTCTACTGTCTTAGCAGTGTCCTGAGGATTTATGACCTCAAAGATATTCCCGTCCTCGTCCAACTGCTGCCATGAGTATAGTCCTACCGCGCCGCGCACGTAAGGATCAACCCAGCGCCACCCCGGAGACCAGGTGTTGGTGAGTTGGAATACGTGATGGATGAAATCGGCGGGAAAAGTCTCAGGGGTGGTATCCGACGTTATAGAAGCGATGATGTCGGTCGACACGTCCGAGTAGTAGTAGCGCAGTCCGTAGTCGAAGCCTTTCCAGACCTCGATCTCGACGGCACCGGAGAAGTTGTATCCGATGTCCGATTCCTCGATCTCATCACCGATTGCCCATACCGCACCCCCGCCCGGGGCGAACTGGAGTGAAAGACCGAAAAGGGGGGACGCGATAATGAGTCCCGCCAAAAGGGTCGCAATCAAAGCTTTGCTCTTCATATTACCTCCGCTTACGTAGATCGGTGCGAGGCGAGCAAAAGGGTAACCCTTTTGGGCCGCCTTTAATGATTTCTTTTGCATCGGCTATGTCTGAGATGACGGCTCCTTATGAGGTTCGGCAAGGATGCTCAGTATCCTGCCAAGGGTTTCGCGAAGCTCGCGGCGTGAGCAAACGATGTCCACGAATCCGTGCTCCAATAAAAATTCCGAGCGCTGGAATCCGGGCGGAAGCTTCTCGCCTATGGTTTGCTCGATCACCCTCGGGCCGGTAAATCCAAGAAGCGCTCCAGGCTCGGCGATGATCACGTCGCCCAGCGAGGCGAAAGAGGCCATTACCCCGGCCATCGTCGGGTGAGTCAGGATGTTGATGTAGGGAATCTGAGCCTGTTTTAAGAGGGCTACCTCTGCCGAGGTCTTGGTCATCTGCATGAGTGAGAGGATTCCTTCCTGCATACGCGCTCCGCCGCCTGAGGCGGTGAGCATCACGAACGGCTTGCGTTCGGCCAGAGCCAGCCTTGCGGCTCTGGCCACCTTCTCGCCCACCACCGAACCCATGCTCCCGCCCATGAACGCGAAGTCCGTAGCAGCAAAGATAACCGGTATACCATTGATCTTGGCTCTGCCAGAGACTATTCCCTCTTCCATGCCTGTCTTCTTGCGTGAGGTTTTGTACTTCTCCTTGTACTTGGGAAAACGCAAAGGATCAACAGACACGAGTCCCCTGTCTACCTCTTCCAGCTTGCCGTCGTCCAGAAGCAGCTTGATGTAGGTCTTGTGACCCACACGGAAGTGGAAACCGCACTTGGGGCAGATCCAGCATGATTGATCGAGCTCGCGGCGGTACAGTATCTCGCCGCAGCTTTCGCACTTCAGCCAAAGCCCGTCTTTAAGGTCGAGTTTCTTGTGGGCTTCGCGGCCCGGGCGCAGGTTCTTGCGCAAGAACACTAGGAGAACCTATCTTCAAGTTTCTCAAGCACCTGCGGGAGGGTGGTGTACTCCATGTCACCGTGGGGCAGCCTGCCCGGCTCGAACGGCCCGTGACGGCGCAGGTAGTCGGCTACCTCGTTGGCTATCTCGCGAGACTTGTCGTAAGAGGGATCGTCGAACATGTCCCTCGGACCGATCAGTTTGCCGTCGGCAAGCTGGAATCCGGCAGCGATCACCCGGGGCGGTCCGTCGAAGCGAGTCGGGGTCGCCTGTTTGAAGCTCACCGGCATCAGGGGCCCGTTGTGAGAGCCGCGCATCCAGCCTGAGACCACGTGGGGGAAGCTGAACGGCTCCATCACCTCGCCCACCGCTGGCAGGCCGGCCTGGGCGCGAACGATCATCACCGGGTCGTCCTTGCCCACGTACTTGCCAGCGATCAGCGCCAGCTTCTGGGTGGACGCCTTGGCCGCGACGAGGCCGTCCTTGCGGTAGACAGTGTCCACCACGTACTGCTCGTGGCTGCCGATCAGCGCCAGGAGATCATACATCTCTTCAGGTGTATTGAGCTTGACCCGTTTGTCCTTCATCGGGTCGTTGACCACGAAGGTGAAGCCCTCATGCATTGAAGAATCGATAACCAGGCCGGCGGTGTTGAATGGATCGGCGAAGATCTTGAACAATGGATAGTTCCACGCGCCGGGAGAGGTCTTGTCGGCCATGAAGATTATTACCGGCTCGCTGGGGCGCTCCTCGATCTCCATCTCGGCGCAGCCAGGTCCCATGCCCTTGACGTTGCCGGAGAAGGCGTCGGCCAAGAGGTCCTGCCCCGCGCCGTAGAGCTTGAGCTGCTTAGCCACCTCGGTGCCCTCGACAAAGGTGTCCCAGGCCAGCTTGTGGATTACCTCGGCGTCGGTGCCGTGGGTGTGGGTCATGATCAATTCGAGGTCGTCACCGCAGGCGAGGACCGAGAAGTCTATGAGCTTTCCCTCCCTCTTGGCCGCATCGAGCATCACCTCTGCCTTGGCCAGCACCTCAGGATGCGAGGCCGAGTGGCCCACGTAACCGCCGACGTCGGCCTTGATGACGGAAAGCGTTATCTTACTCATGAATCCTCCTTAATCATCCAAAGAGAGCGATAGATTTTGACTATTTCTATGAATATTAGGTCGCAAAATCTTGATGTCAACCCCCGAAGTACCCACGAATCGAATGCTCCTTTTGTCCATAGGACAAAAGATCGCAGAATAACAGATCAAAGAGCGGGATTAAGCCGCATGTTGTTGATAAGTTCCTCATTGTACGTAACTTATTAGAGCCTTTACCCAGGGGTTGCGAAAGGAAGATTATCCGTACGCCTTGCGAAAGACCTTCTCGCTATCCACCTCGTCAACCTCATCCAGGATGGTGTAGCGTCCTGGTCGGGTGGAAGGGGCGTGGGCGACGATCTTTGTGAACTCCTCGAACCCTAATCCGATATCCTTGGGAGTTGCAATCAGCTCGTTGGTTCGCAGGAACTTCGCCTGGGCTGAACAGGAGGGCTCCTTCTGTAATATAGAGGTAAAGAGTGCGAACATCGCCACCTGCTCGCCATGCAGTGACGGGCTGTCCGGATACAACTCATCGTAGGCATGGCTCAAAAGATGCTCCGAACCGCTGCACGGACGGCTGGTGCCTGCGATCCCCATGGCGATGCCGGAGAGCATAAGCCCCTCGGCCAGGAGGCGCAAAAACGAGGTGTCTGTAAGATTGACCCGCCCGGCATCAAGCATCTCGAACGCTGATTTGCGGGCCAGAAGCGCGGCCACCGTATCGTAGTGTTCCTTGGTCTTGCGATAAGCAATCAGCCAGTCGTTGGTTGCGGAGATGTTGGACACAAGATCCCCCACCCCTGCCTTGAGATTTTTGAGTGGCGCGGAGGTGATCGCCCCCAGGTCCACCAGCACCGCGGTAGGCATGTTCACCCCAACGCTACGCGTGCCCTTGCGAAAGAGTATTACCGCCACCGGCGAGGAAACCCCGTCGTTGGAGAGCGAGGTAGGGATGCTGACCACAGGAAGAATCCGCCGGGAGCCGGCGAACTTGGCTACGTCTATCACCCGGCCGCCGCCAACACCTAAGAGCACGTCGGGTCTGACCTCATCTATCGCTGCCTCTACTTCCTCCACCTGGGGGTAGGAGTTGTCGGCAATCTCGTGGATGTGCGGTTCTTTGAATCCGGCCGACACCTCATCCGCCATAGATCGAATTTCTTTCATGGTAACTATCAAAGGCCTGGTGAAGAGCAGGTTGGACTCGCGAAGGAGTTCGTTCACCCTATCCAGCAGGTTACCCTCGATCCTCACCAGTATGGGCAGGGAAACGTTGCTTCCAAAAACAGGCATCTACACCTCCAGGCTGTCAATCTTTTTGGCAATCTCGACCGCGCGGGCCAGGTCTTCATGGGTGTCTACCTCTATCCATGGCAGTCCCAGGGTGGATAAAGAATAGAGAGGATAATCCGCCAGTATGTCGGCGATGGCGTTCTCGTACCACACACCGGTTTCGCCTGCTTTAATCATCTCGTCCATCTTATCAAAGAACGCTTTAGAGAAGTCTTTTCCGAATCTTGCGAGTCCGATGTATTCGCCCGCGCTTTGCCTCCGATCCAGGGTCTTGGCGATAGCGGTGATTCTTTGCTCCCCGTTCACCATCACCCTCATCTCTTCCTTAACCAGAGGATTTACGTCATCCACCATCATCAGGCTACTTCTGGCATCCTGGAGTATGTTCTTGACCATCTGCGAAGCGAAAAGGACGTCGCTGTTGAGCAAGAGAAACTCTTGACCGACAAGCTCACCCCTGGCCAGCCACAGGGAGTAGATGTTGTTGGTTGTATCATAGATTTCGTTGTGAATGAACCGGCAATGTAGAGCAACCTCCTTCAACCTCTCCGCCTTGTGTCCGGCCAGGATGATCACCTCTGATCTTTCAATCCCCGCGCCTCGCAATGCCGACAGCGCTCTTTCGATCAACGTCCTTCCCCCCACCTCAAGCATCGCCTTGGGGCGATCGAGGGTAAGGGGATGAAGCCTGCGGCCCTCGCCTGCGGCCAGGATGACGGCCTTCATCTTCCCCTCTGCTTCATCTGAATCTTGATAATCAGGATGGTTATTGCATAAAGGAGGCTTGCACCCCAGATCACGTAGGTGGGCAGATGGGACGTAAGCCAGGCCAGTGCCGGACCCAGGAAAAGGATAAAGAACTGTTCGTCATAAGCGGTGTAGAGCTGACCTGCCCTGCGGATCAGTCTCCCCTCAGCCGGAGCCTGAGGTATCTCCTTCTGTCTGATGCGTGGCGGAGTGTGATGAGCAACAAAGTGGATACCGTAGTGGAACATGACGCCACCCAGGGTAACAAAAAGCCATATGATTCCGAATTGACGGTATATACCACACGTCAGGGCTGCCAGTGTGAGGAGTTTGCGCACGAAGTCGATTTTAGGATCAAGCTTTGTTCCAAACTCCGTCTGTTTGCCCGTCATCTTGGCAAGCTTGCCGTCGGTGCAGTCAAGTATCCATGAGAACTGAAACAGAAGCGCGCCCCAGATAAGGGACAGGGGATCGCCGCGCCAGAAGAAATAGGTACAAGCCAATGCAGGCACCAGGCTTGCTATCGTGACCACGTTGGGATGGATGGGTGTATGCGAAAGCAGCCTTGCCAGGGGGACCCCTATTGGGTCTGCGAATAGGACGGTGCTCCAGGCGTCGGTTTTTTTAAGATAGGGTGGGACTTTCCTCATCCGCTAGTCTATTGATTGCCGTTCAACTGTCAATACATGAGTGCCTGCTGAGATTCTCCTCATCAATGGGGCAGCAATCACAAGGTTCAGATCAGGGACGGATCCCCAGGTTAGGGTAATACCGATGCAACAGCTCTCTGATGCGCCGAGCCTGATGTTCAAAGGTCAAGGATCTTATCGTCTCGTATCCACCTTTAGCCAAACGATAGCGCAGGTTACCGTCCTGAATAAGCCTACGCAAGGCGTTGACCATCTCCTCTCGATTGCCTGGTGTGACAAGCAGGCCATTTTGCTTATCCTTCACACGATAAGGTACCCCTGCCAAGCGGGTTGACACAACAGGCAGTCCTGCGGCCCACGCTTCAAGAATAACACGTGGAAAACCCTCAGGGTAGCTATCTGAAGGCTGAACGAAGACATCCGCTTCCCGATACAGTTTCTGAAGTGTGCCGTCTGAGGGAACGAACCCCGGAAGTTTAATATTGGTCTGGAGGCCTCGTTCTGCGACATGCTTGCGCATGGACTCAAGTAGGGGTCCGTCTCCGGCCATTCGCAGGCGAAGCTTGGGAAACTCTTCCTTTAGCTCGGCAATAACGTCTATCAGAAGTTCTATGCCCTTGCCGTGGTCAAATCGCCCGACGAAGAGTAGATCCTTTGCCTCTCCCTTGGTTTTCTTGGGGGGTAGCAGCTTCTTTTCAGAAAGTAATATATCGTCAAGCTGGTATACAGGGCGTAATGGGGTCGAGAATAGCTTCTCCAACTCGCCTCCGGTTACCAAAGTTATTCCATAACGACTCATCCACCGAGTCAACAAGTGTAGCGTAAAGGAAGCCAATCGAGCCGTGAGACGACGCAGGCCTTTGTACTTCTGTGACCGGGCTACGATTAATACGTTGCCCGATACGTGCATGATTACCGGCTTGTTTTGCTTTTTGGCAAGCCACCAGAAGAAAAAGGCAACCCCGGAAGGCAGACGTAACCAAAGGATGTCGCTTTTTGCCAGCAGGTTACGGGCAGTCTTCAGAATTCGACTCAAGGAAAAGGGTATTGAAGTTAAGCTCTCTGCAAGGTTACGCCAGCCAGGCAAAGGCAGCAGGTTTATACCGAGTTCTTCTGCAACGACTCGATAGTTGCCACGATCTATATCTTGAATGGAGGTGACCGAGACGGCCAAGGAGATTTGCCCGGCGAGTTTTAACCTTTTGATGAAGTTCAACGAGGGTCTTGTACACTTTAGCAACGAACTTCTTGGCATGATTTCGACTTCCTCATCAAGATTTCTATTAGTTTATCCACCTGCTCGGCAAAAGTCAACCCTCTGTGGTTGTACCTGAATTCCATCTC